>JAQTRI010000120.1 GCA_028711905.1 Candidatus Wallbacteria bacterium
GCCCGGCAACATCTGATTCCCTGCTATGCATTTCCATGATAAGCTCAGGAATTGTCCTTTTTTCATCATCAGTGCCGCGAAAAGGATTTCCTGATGCTGACATTTTTTCTTCGGCCAGTCGGATCAGGCCCATAGCCGAAGCATATGCTTCAAAACATCCCCTGCGTCCGCAATTGCACTGCCATCCATCCTTGACTATGATCATATGCCCTAACTCTACCCCCAGACCACCGGGCCCCCGGTACAATTGCCCGTCCAGCACAAGTCCCCCGCCAATTCCAGTGCCAATGGTCAACAGCATCCCATGCCGTACATCCTTTAGCTCACCGTATCCGAATTCCCCAAGAGCGGCAAGATTGGCATCATTTTCCAGGAGTACAGGTACTGAAATCCTTGGCTCCAGAAACTCAGCCAAAGCTACATTTTTCCAGCCAAGATTAGGAGCGTAAACCAATTTTTTCCGTTCCTGGTCAACAGTTCCCGGAACAGCGAAACCAGCTCCGCAAACCTCGGGATAACCACTGATCATGGAAATGATTCTTTCTGCCAGATGTTCCATGAAAGATTCTGCTTCAGGAAAACTGAAAGTGGGGAAGCGTTCTGATTCCAGCTGACATCCCGAACTGTCCATAATGGCCAGTCTGGTATTAGTGCCACCAATGTCGGCGGCCAGAAAAACATCCATCCTGAATCAACCCCCAAAGTTGCATCCCGGAAAAATCAAACCTATGCCTTCCCCAAAAGGCAATAATCATTTTCATAATATCATTACCTGTTCTCAAAAACAACAACGCCATCCGAGTTCTTATTAATAGATCGAACAAGCGGATCCAGATTGTATCTGCCGGTGAGTGTCAGAAAATGTTGCTCCCGCGGACACGCCGGACAGTCACGCGTCCATTGTCTTCCCTGCAGAACTGGAATCTGGCGCTGTCACTGCTGACAACACCGTTTTCAGTTGCCTCCCATTCGAGGTCAGCACTGCATGAAGACTGATTCACCATAATTGATCCGAAAAACAGTCGGAATCCGGAAAGCCTGTTGTCATCGCAGACCAAAGCGATACGGTCTTCCAGTTCATATCTCCGCTCATATCTCGATGAAAAATGTTGCAGCACTTCTTTTCTTATCCCACGCGCAAGGGAGGAAAAAATATCCTCCACAATATACCGGATCTGTTCTCTCAATCCTGCTGCTGTCCACTCAACAGAGAACAGAAATGGTAGATCCTCCTGGCTGCCGGTCTGATATATACATCTGACAGACACTCTGAACAAATTTGGCTGTTCTCCCGGGACAAAGGCGAATTCAAAGTTATTGTCCTCAACTGATGCAGGCTCCCAATTGTTCCCTCCGTCCGTGCTTGCGAAAATTTCTTTTATCGGGTGCTTTGAACGAACCTGACCGGAAATCACGATCTGCCCCTCGCGCAAGTCTTCCTTGAACAGCTGGATACCTGAAAAGCAGTCCTGCCATCGATATGCGCAGATCTTCAGACCGCGGAAAGGGTGAATATCGCGTTCCCGCCCCGCCACTGTGTATGGAATACTGAGCAGTACAGACACAAAAAGCATAATCGCAATTTTATTCATCGGAAATTCCTCGTGTACTTCAAATCGCACCGCAATTCACGGTAATTCAAGTCTTCCCTTTGATAATCTTCATTCCGGTCTTCGAGAAAGAAACTGATATGTTCATCAGGATTCAAGCGTTTCCCGATCGAAACGACCGCTGACATCATCTGGTTAGAGTATGAAGGGACATCGTGCTCCCTGTCATAATATTCCAGGCTGAGGCTGTATACAGTTCTGCGGTTCCGGATACACCATTCCGAACTGGCACCGAACAAGGAATAGTCATTATCCTTTTCACCCCTCAATGTATGCTCAGACCAGAATTCCGGAGTGAAAAAGTGGGTGTTCCTCAGTTGCAGTGATCTGAGCAGATACCCGGCACCATACGCAGGCACAGTATCGCGGTCTTCCAGGGACAAATCCGCCTGATATTGATTACTGTCTGCGTCCAGCCTGAAAATCCAGGACAGGTCTTTTTCGTCACATGAATACACTTCTCCATCGATGCGTTTTCGGATATATTCCATGCGCCAGAATGTGGGGTAGACAGTATCAAAATATTTTTCTCCGGCCACATGGTACTGCAGGAGATTGTCAGTGGCAGAAGGATAAGATGATCCGAATAATCCGGCGGATACTTTGCAGGTTTCATCGACAAAGAACCGGTAGTCCAGAGTCACACTGTCTTCATCCCGGACATCACTGCCTGACTGGCGCTGAACATCGGAAGAAGCGTGCAACAGCCTGAGGGTGGTATCCCATCTTTCGCGCTCCCATTCCAGCGCTGCTTCAAAAAATGGTTTGAATCCCTCGTCCGCTGTTCCGAATCCGAACTTCCGGCTGCGGGTCTGGCCCAGTTCCAGATCCGCGAAAAATCCCGGTTCATCAAACCGGTAAATGACTGCGAATTCTTCAACATCTTTGTTATTTCTGCGAAAATACTGCTGCTCCTTGTTGTGATAGGCTGAAGCACGGAACGAGCAGTAATGCGGTCCGGATTCATGGGACAGAAAACCTCCACCAGTCAGCAGGTCCTGCCCGATAGAGGTAATTTGACTGTTACCGCGGCCGAAATAAACCTCTGCGGTATATCTGTTGTCTGCCAGACGGAACAATGCTCCGGAAAAGCCGAAGTCCGTATCAGGAGCCAGTTGATCAAAAAGCGAGACCGACCAGTTACGACCGCTTGACTCAATCTGAAGGAGTTCGGGCCGGCATCTTTCGTATGCATACAGCAATGACGAGTCATATCCTGCACGAAATCTGACAGATGTCGTGCCAGTCTTTACATCTCCACTGAAAGCTCCGATAACTGCAGCCTCAGATCCATGAATGCGCCTGTACGCCGACCCGCTGTGCGAAATGTTGGCAACGGTTGATTCCAGAATATACCGCGGCGGAGGCGGAACATCACCTTCAGCATCGAATTTACGGTATTCGATCCACAAATCCGTGATGTTGACATTGTATTCACCCGCCTGCCTGACGATCTCATCTTCCAGGTCTCCGTACAGTCTCAACAGGTCATCGCGCTCGTCTGCAGAAATATCGCTCCAGATGTCGAAAGGAGACTGACTTTTCTGATAAAACAGCTTCAGAAAGTAAAAAGCCAGTTCTTCCCGAGTCAGAAACTCGCTCTCAATGATAGGGGACAGTTCAGGATCGATGATCCCGGCAAAATGGTTGAGCCCGCGGGCATTGGAACACTGATCCGCCCTGCCCTGGACGCACCACAATAGCGTGATGACTGCGAAACACAAAAAGCGCTTCATCAACAAACTATCGGCAGAAATCAAGCTGTAAAATTAGGACCAGTTGCGCGAATTTCGGATTTCTGCCAGAATCAAAGAGAAAGAGTCTGGAGGTAAGTTAAGTGCTTTCCCGCAAAGGCTTCACCTTAGCAGGCATCTGCCTGGCTGTGGTAATTGTCGGCATTTCCGCCAGAGCTGCTTTCCCTGTCTATGGCATGGTTGCCAGGAGCGAAAAAGAGGAAGAAATGAAGTTCATGCTCAGTCGGTTCGCCAGAGCCATTCTGCTCTATCATGAGCAGAATCGGGATTATCCGGATTCTCTGGACCAGCTCTATACCAAGAAATTTTTACGCAAAAAATACTCCAACCCCTTCATCAGAAAGGACAAACCCGAAGACATCAAGCCGTTCGAGGGTTACCAGGCAGAAAAAAACGAGCGCAACAAGATCACTCGGGTCAGGCCGATGCTGGAAGTTAAAAAGGGAGATATCAATTACAACAACTGGTACTATACTGTCACAAGGAAAGATCAGGTTCTGCAGTACACCTTCAGCGGCAAAAAAAAGACTGAAAAACCGGGATAACCCGAAAAACCGGAGAGGACTGTTTACATGAAAAAAATCTTGCACAACGACCCACTCTGGTATCAGGACGCCATAATCTATGAATTGCATGTCAAAGCTTTTTCAGACAGCAATGGCGATGGCATCGGCGATTTTCGCGGCCTGACCGAAAAACTGGATTACCTTGATGAACTTGGAGTAACAGCGCTCTGGCTGCTGCCTTTTTACCCTTCGCCTCTTAAAGACGATGGTTACGACATCGCCGATTATTTTGGAATTCATAAAGATTACGGCACACTCAAAGACTTCCGCCATTTTCTCGATGCTGCTCATCAGCGCGGAATCAAGATTATCACGGAACTGGTAATCAATCATACATCAATCGAACACGACTGGTTTCAGAAGTCCAGGCGCGCCAAGCCGGGCAGCGTGGCCCGTGACCGCTATGTCTGGAGCGACTCCCGTGAAAAGTACCAGGACGCCCGCATTATTTTTCAGGATTATGAAACATCCAACTGGACATGGGATCCTGTGGCAGGCGCATATTATTGGCATCGCTTTTTTTCGCATCAGCCTGACCTGAATTTCGAAAGCCCGGCAGTTCGAAAAGACCTGCTCAAGGTGCTGGACTTCTGGTTTGAAATGGGGGTTGACGGTATGCGCCTCGATGCTGTTCCCTATTTATTCGAGCGCGATGGCACCAACTGCGAAAATCTGCCGGAAACCCATGACTTTCTCAAATCGTTTCGCAGATATGTCGACACTCACTTTCCGAACCGCATGCTCCTGGCAGAAGCCAATCAGTGGCCCGAAGACTCTGCGGCCTATTTTGGAAATGGCGACGAGTGTCACATGGCCTTTCACTTTCCGGTCATGCCCAGACTGTTCATGGCAGTGCGCATGGAGGATTCCTTCCCGATCATCGACATTCTCAAGTCAACTCCACCGATCCCTGAAACATGCCAGTGGGCCATCTTTCTGCGTAATCACGATGAACTGACACTGGAAATGGTAACCGATGAAGAACGCGACTACATGTATCGCATTTTCGCCCGGGACCCCAAGGCCAAGATCAATGTAGGCATCAGGCGGCGTCTGGCGCCGCTCATGGAAAATGACAGGCGCAAGATCGAGCTTCTGAATGTACTGCTGCTCTCACTGCCTGGTACGCCTGTAATCTATTACGGGGACGAGATCGGCATGGGCGACAATTACTATCTCGGAGACCGCAACGGGGTGCGCACTCCCATGCAATGGAACTCTGACCGCAATTCAGGCTTTTCATGCGCCAATCCTCAACAGCTCTTTCTTCCGGTGATCATCGATCCCGAATATCATTATGAAACCCTGAATGTGGAAAACCAGTCCTGCAACATGTCGTCGCTTCTCTGGTGGATGAAGCGCATGATCGCCATGCGCAAGCGCCATTCGGTGTTCGGCCGCGGTTCGATGCAGGTTCTCCATACCGACAATCCCAGAGTGCTGGCCTTTACCAGAAGCCTTGAAGGCAAATCAATGCTGGTGGTTGCCAACCTTTCCCGATTTCCACAGTCAGCCCGCATCGATCTTCCAAATCATGCCGGTCGCCAGCCGATTGAAGTTTTCAGCCGCAAACGCTTTCACAGCATCCCTGAGGACGGTTATCCGGTAACTCTGTCACCATATGGACATTACTGGCTGATTCTAACCAGGAACGCAGATATGGTCGAACTGCAGTCCGGATATGGGATTCCCAGGCTGTATCTCTCTTCCTGGCAGGAAATATTAGAGCCTGAAGGTTTGAAAATGCTTGAAGAGCAGGTACTGCCGTCTTTCCTGCCGGGAAAGCGCTGGTTCGGGGGAAAATCCAGGGAAATCCAGAGCGTCATTGTCCGTGATCACGCTCTGCTTCCCGACTGTCGGAACACATTTATGCTTCTGGTGGAAACCAGTTTTACAGATGGGCAGAGCGCAATCTTTTTTCTCCCTCTATCTTTTACGGAAAAATCAAACAGCATTGAGAACCCCGTTCCTTCCGGCTCCACAGCGGCAGAACTCGAATGCATGGACTGTCCGGGCATTCTCTATGACGGCCTGGATAATCCCGAGTGCAGAAAAAGCCTGCTGCTGTTCATGTCCAGCCGCAGGCACATGAAAACCGCAAAAGGGGAGTTTTACGGCTCATCCAGAATCAGAAAAGGAATGCATCCCTCCAGTGGCTCCTCGCGAATGCTTCAGGTGGAGCAGAGCAACAATTCCATGGTTTTTGACAACCGTCTGATCTGCAAATGCTATCGCCGCCCCGGCGAAGGCCTGAACCCTGAACTCGACATTCTGCAGGCACTGACCGTTGAGTCCGGTTTTCCCCATGTTCCGGCCTATCAAGGGGATCTCAGCTACCGCACGCTCCAGGGCGAGGAACTGAACCTGGCACTGGTCCAGGATTTTGTCCCGGGGTGTATGGACTGCTGGGAATTATTCCGCGACGCTGCCTCGCGATACTTTGATCAAGCCTTAGCCGGAAAGCCGGAAGGACTGACGCCACCGCCAGGCAAAGGCCTGCTGTCCAATCCTGAAAATATCGATGACTGTTCCACGATTCTCCCCCTTCTCGGCAGCCAGATCACAGAACTGACTTTTCTGCTCGGAACCAGAGTTGCAGGACTGCACAAAGCGCTGTCATCCCTTGCCGAAAGACCCGGTTTTTCCCCTGAGCCGTTTTCACTCCTGTATCAGCGCTCACTGTTCCAGACCATGCAGAGTCAGGCAGCAAAGACGCTCGACCAGTTTTCCGGATTGCTTGACAGCGTTCCTGAGCAGTATCTGCCGGACGCCAAAGAGGTAATCGGTTCTTTTGAAGCCATTAAAAAGCGATTGAAATCAATACTGGATCATAAGCTTCCGGTTGTGAAGATCCGTGTTCATGGAGATCTTCACTTAGGCCAGGTACTGTTCACAGGCAGGGATTTCATGATCATTGATTTCGAGGGCGAACCAGCCCGCTCAGTGGGCGAGAGGCGGATCAAGCACTCGGTCTTCAAGGACCTGGCCGGCATGATCCGTTCTTTTCATTATGCAGCATACAGCGTGTTGTTCAGGCATGGATCGGTCCGCCCCGCTGACGCGGCCTGGCTGGAGCAATGGATCGAACCCTGGTACCGCTGCCTGTCACAAATTTTTCTCAAAGCTTATCTGAAAGAGGCGGGAAACGCCCCGTTTATTCCCGCCGGTCAAGGGGATCTGGCAATACTCATGGATGTCTTTCTACTGGAAAAGGCTCTTTATGAACTCACTTACGAACTCAACAACCGGCCTGACTGGATCGGCATTCCGCTGAAAGGGATCTGCGCTATTTTGAAGCAGTGATCTTCCCCCTGATTGTTTTATGTGTTGTTCAGGTTGGAACTGCCTCTTGGAGGAATCCGCCCGATCTTGGGATCGTAAAATCTTGAGCGGTAGCAATAGATCTCAGCAGCATCGTCCAATTCGCGGCCGGTAAAGCCGAATCCTGACAAAAGTCAATAGATAAGTATTGTGTCACTTATATTGGCCTTATATTGGCTTTGATATTCCCGTTCTCGTCGAACTCCAGCTTCACTGAACCAAGATAGTCCTGGAAAAAGTATCTGGAATTATCCTGCTCGTCCATTTCACCATAGATTTCATCCACTCCCAGACCAAGAACGACTTTTCGTGAACCCTTGTCATTCTCGATTTCAAAGATGTTGTCATTGATGTAATAGAAGTTTTCGAAGCCGGAACCATCTGGTCCGCTGAAGGTTCTGCCGATGCGCTTGCCGAGCGGGCAGTATTGGTAGTTGACTGTGGTGTCGTCTTTGATGACCTTTCTAAGCGGCCAAATGCGCCGTAGGTATAGGAGGCATTGTCTGCACCGGATTTGGCGGTCAGGGAGCCGTCCTGGTTGTACATATGGTTATTCATCCGCCTTCTGAACCTCGTTTTTTAACTCGTTAATCAATGATTGATAAATCTTGAATGTTGATACTCTGATGCAAGGAGTAGGCACGGCAATTATTAGTAAAAAAAAACAAAATAGAAAGGGAAGCAAAACAAACCGGTAAATCCACTTGATTACAACAAACTGATCGTATGTTACAAGACCGAAATTGATTAAGGTAAGAGTAATAGCAATAAATGCCACAGTCGAAAAATATACTGAATTGTGAATAAATATAGCTGTTTTTGTCACTTTATCTAATTTCTTTAATGCGCTGTTAGCTTCTATGATGAACTCACTTCCCTTTGTGCTTTTGTAATTTATTACTGCCTTGAGCAGAATAGTCATTTCACCATAAAATGCATAATTATGGCCAAAGAAAAACAACAAAAGTAAAAGTAAGTGTCCATATGACCTCAGATGGTTGTTCAGCAAAAAAAATATCATGCAAACTGTAATTGTGTTAAAACATAAGCGATAGATAACTTCGTACTTGCTAAGTATTCTATTTTTTGTAATGTAGTTTTCTGTCATGGCAGATTGGCAATTGCCCTCCAGCAATTTCTGCTGAAATAAATCTCACTGAATTTTTCACGAGTAAGCCGGCAACCCTCATTAACAACTCTTTGATAATCACTTTCAAAAATTTCATTGATTTTTTCCATCTTTGGATTTTTATCCTGGTCGTTGATACTACAGTCACGCTTTTGTAGCCATTCACTGTAAACTGTAGCTGAATTGATTCCTGCAGCACATATCTGCTTTTCCCATAATTGTGCTTGAATTTGTTCCGGGAGTATTATATCTGACATCAAATACATAATTGTCCCTAAGACAAAGGCTATACCCAATTCTAAAATCCTTGGTCCGCGATCCCCATATGGATCACCAAAATTCACCCCATTATTCCCCACATACGCCCAGTCATTCATCTGCAGCGGATTGTGCATAACACCGAAATCGCCTCTGAGCATTGCGGTTTCGTTGAAGATATCCCTCTGCAAAAACCTCCCGATCTTGGGATCATAATACCGTGACCGGTAGAAATAGATCTCTGCCGCATCGTCCCATTCTCTTCCCGTGAAACCGAACCCTGATGCACGATCATACGGTTCGTCCCCAAAAGCCCTGTATCGACGCATGGTCGTGATATTCCCGTTCTCATCAAACTCCATTTTCACTGAGCCGAGGTAATCCTGGAAGAAATATCTGGCATTATCCTGCTCGTCCATTTCACCGTAAATTTCGTCAACACCAAGGCCGAGTACGACCTTGCGCGAACCTTTGTCATTCTCGATTTCAAAGATGTTGTCGTTGATGTAATAGAACTTTTCAAAGCCTGAGCCATCGGGACCGCTGAAGGTGCGTCCGATGCGCTTGCCGAGAGGGCAGTACTGGTAACTGACTGTGGTGCCGTCCTTGACGACCTTTTCTAAGCGGCCGAATGCGCCATATGTGTACGAGGCGTTCTCTGCGCCGGATTTGGCTGTCAGGGAGCCGTCAGGATTGTATGCAAAGGTAACTTCCTGCCGGTCGCCATGAGTGC
>JAQTRI010000121.1 GCA_028711905.1 Candidatus Wallbacteria bacterium
GCAGCCAGCCCGGCAGTATGCCTTCTGACGGATTCAAACAGCGGATGCCCTGGTGTAACCCATTCCAATTTATTCTTGTCCGCTGTTTCTCGGTCCGTAGAACATCTCGGATACTTGTTTGCCAGAGTGCCGAACTTCCAGTCATTATCCCTCTCATAACGATGAAGTAATGATGGAATCGCTCCGGGTTCAAATGCGTGAGACATTGCCGTAACAGTCTTGATCTCCAATCCGGCATGCGCAGCAGCCCCGGAAAGAAACCTGTATATCGATTCCGGTACCATTCTACGCTCCTGCGCCATGGCCTTGCGCTCTACAAGCATAGCCAGGTTCAGTTTTCTGGTCGCCAGGCCTTCCAATGCGTTGCGGCAGATGTTTTTGAAATCCTGTTCATCAACATTTTTCAGAATCCTGTCTTCCAGATCAGCGTCACCAAGCTTGCCGGCGTAATAATCGCGCAGAACCCTCTCAACATGAGCTGCTGGCAGCACTTCCCCGACCACATTGAAAACAGCGTCATCCTCAAGTGCGTCTCGAATCTTCTGGAGTTTTTCAAGAAGCTGCTGCAGGATTTTGCCCTCGATAGTGTTGGTAGCCACAAAGTTAAAGATCAGACAGTCTTTCAGCTGACCGTAACGATGGATACGGCCCATCCTCTGCTCTAAGCGGTTTGGATTCCAGGGTATGTCATAGTTGAACAGAACATGGCAGAACTGCAGGTTGATACCTTCGCCTGCTGCTTCTGTTGCCACCAGAATCTGGAAACCGCCTTCCTTGAACTGCTGCTCTGCATGAAGCCTGGTCCCAGTTTCGTCCCTTGAGCCGGATTTCATGCTTCCATGGATACAGCCGACACTGAAGCCCCATTCCTTAAACTTACTCATCAGATAGTCAAGAGTATCCCTGAACTCTGTGAAGATCAGCAGTTGCTTATTATGATCTTCAAAGAAGCCCTGCTCATGGAGCAATTCTTCCAGCTTGGCAAGTTTGGCTTCAGCATTAGCATTCTCAACCAGCTTGGCTTGTTCAGCCAACAACTTCAAATTGCTGATTTCTTCTAAAACCTGTTCCCTTTTGCCTGATAGCGTAATTGCATCAAGCAGTCTTTCGAATTTATCGCGATCAAAGTCTTCCATTTCATCCAGTTCTTCCTGGGTAGGAAGATCAGGCGGAGCAGTCAGTGATAATTCCAGAGCATTTTTCAGCCCGTCTTCAAGCCGTTGAGCGCGATTAACAAGGCTCTGCCTTAATGAATAAGTGCTTGACGCTAAGCGTCTTTGATAAAGAGACATCAGGAATCCGACTGCTCTGGCTCTGGGATTACCTTCCTGGGCAGCGGCAGCAGCGCTTTGCGCCTTTACGAAGATGGTGACATCACGGTAAAGATCACGCTCTATTCCATCAATCTGAAAATCGGCAGTCTTAGTGATGCGCTTGGTAAAGATTTTCTTAGCTGCCCATGTGCCGTCAGCCATCTGTTCAGGAAAATAAACCATAGCCTCCTTTGTGCGGCGCAGATAAAACGGAGCTCTCCTGTTGGCCATGGCTTGATTGATGGATTTGATATCAGCGAAAGCGTCCCGGTCCAGAAGTTGCAGAAACAGGCTGAAGTTTACAGGGTCTCCCTTATGCGGAGTGGCTGTGAGCAGAAGCAGATGATCGGAATTCTCCCGCAGATATTCACCGAGCGCATAGCGCGCAGTTTTTGCAGCAGGCGGGGACCAGGACATGCGATGCGCTTCATCAACGATTGTCAGATCCCAGCGCACTTGTTTGAGTCCCGGCATGATTTCATATCTCTTGGCAAGATCAAGGGAAGTGATGATTTTTTTCTGCTTCAGCCATTGGTTTTCTCCATACTGTTCTCGGAGGTCGTGGCCTTTCATCACATGGAACTGAACCCCGAACTTATCCTTGAGTTCCCGCTGCCATTGAAAGGACAGATTGGCAGGGCATACGATCAGGATCTGCTCAGCCATACCTCTCAGTTCAAGTTCGCGGATCAGAAGCCCAGCCATGATCGTTTTGCCGGCTCCGGCATCGTCGGCAAGCAGAAACCTGATCCTGGCCAGTTTTAACAGGTAGTCATACACGGCCTCAAGCTGATGAGGTAAAGGATCGACTTTGGACACTGAAAGTCCGAAGTAGGGATCGAACTCCCATGCAATACCCAATGAATGCGCTTGGATACCCAGTCTGAGAAGCTCTGGATTTCCAATATAGCTCAGGTTAGTATCAAGAATGGTTAACGATTCAAGATCCTTGGCTTTCAAGGACACTTTACGGAATTTCTCACTTTTTAATCCGACTAAACCAACCTGCCAGGACTCAATGCCAGTGGCACGGATAGATTCGATTTTCATCGGCTCGTCGAACAACGGTCCTTTAAGGATCTGCCCTTCTCTTAGTTCCAATGGAACCTGCCTTCGTTTAATGTATATATTTCTGCGATATCTTCTAATGAGCCGATGCGGATCATAACAGGTTTCTCAGCTTGTTTACCAGTGGGTGGCAGCCAAATCATTCTGTGCTCTTTTTGATAAGCAAATTTAAAGTCTTTGGCATTTGCAGGATCATGTGCTGTTTTGAAATTCTCCTCGGGTTCGAAAGGATCATAATAATACACCTGAAAGTCCCAAAAGTTGTAGTCCTGAAAAATACTATGTTTTATTCTTTCGACCCTCTTAATGAAAACTTCTGGATTGTGTATGACCAAGCATGCATCAGCTTGAAAATCGTAAAACAGAGTGTTATCGAATACTCTCGATAAACAGAATAAATAGTAATCAGTTGGAATGGACCGGGTGTGTTTAAGATATCCCATTGCAGGGATTTTGGTTCCATCTTCAAAAGTGATACTTACTGAATCACTGTCTATGTAATTGTGCCTGTTAAGTTCATCATCCTGCCTGGAATCTTCCAAATCTTTTTTTGCATACGCAGTTGCTGGGGAAATTCTGAACTCACCAAGGGAAAGCATCTTTTCGACATGCTTCCTCTTCCCATATTTAACTAGTATTTTCCCGCCCCTATAGTTTTGAGGTGCCAGAATTGGTTTTTGGCTTGCCAGTTGTTTATACGATGAATCTATTGTTTCTACTCCAATGCATCTTTCTTTGAACTCAGTTAGGGTGAGATACTCTTTTCGTAGCCAATACCATGAACTTGACCAGACAGAAATCGGTATTTTATTCCCATCTGCATTTACAAAAGCCAGCATATTACGCTGAATTTCTTTTAAACGACTGATCAATTGATCTTTGGTTAAATGCTTTAGATATCGATTAAAAATGAATTCGTCATCATATTTGTCCTGTTCGAAATCGAAATCGCTTCTATATTTCATACGCAACAAAGTCACTGGGTTGTCCTAAAGAAAAATAAAGATGAATACAAAGTCATTATTCAATTGCCTCTTTGCTCGATTTTTCTAGCTCTCTGCTCCCGCACCTACCACGCCAGCAACCTCCCGGCCTTTTTCTTGTTCGTGCCGCCCCACTGCTTGAAGAAAAACGGCACATTGTTTCTGACGCACAGATTTCTGCATATCAACCATTACATTTTACCTCGTATTCCGTCAACTGTACAGGATTGGCTTCTATCTTTGGCGGGGACCCGGCTTCACAGTCAGTTGCGCCGGGCAGACAGGTCAATTAACAGATCCCCACCAGGGAACAACCAGTCCCCGGTGGTTGGTTGGCGGGGACCCTGGCTTTGGTGGGGACAGGCCGTAAAGAATAACTTAGGATTTGGGCACGGCCAGTCCCCGGAGCCTTGCGGACGCGTAAACAAGTCTTGCCGGCATGTAAACAAGTCTTCCCGCGATGTAAACAAGTCTTCCCGCAACGTAAACAGGTCTTCCCGGCAGGTAAACAAGTCTTCCCGCGGCGTAAACAAGTCTTCCCGGCAGGTAAACAAGTCTTGCCGCGATGTAAACAAGTCTTCCCGCCGCGTAAACAGGTCTTCCGGCAGCAGGCGGCCAGGCCCTGAGAGTGCCACACCCGATTCGTCCGCACCCTCAAAGCCCAAATCTGCCTGCCATTCTTCGTTAAACGATGTACTTGTCCAGTTCAGTGGATGTTCTCCCGAGCTTGTACTTGAGGTAAAAGATCATCTCAGTGGCGTCATCGCGCATTTCGTCCCTGAGCGCGTACTTCTGCTCATTGGCAAGCTTCTTGTCCGCAGCCAGAGACATGGCCTGCTCGTCCAGCTTGATGAATTCCTCGATCTTGGGCAGCATAGCCTGACCGGCCGCGGAAAGCACCTTGTCTCCGCCGGCGTTGGCGATCAGGGCGTCAGCCAGCTTGCGCATGTAACCCGCGAACTCCTGCTTGTCCTCGGGAACTCCGCCCTTGATGCTGAACCGCTCGATCTCCTCAGGCGTTCTCATAAGCTTGTACTTGAGATAGATGCGATGATGCACGACCGCCTCGCTCAAATCGTCCCGCAGATCGTACTTTTTCTGGTTGACCAGCTTCTTGTCAGCTGCGATCTGGGCGGCCCGCTCATCGAGCTTGATGAAGCTCTCAACCTTTTCCAGCATGGCTTGCCCGGCTTTGACAAGCAACTCGTCGCCCCGGCTGTTTTCGATCAGGGCATCAGCGAACTTGCGGATGAACCCCGCCAGCTCCTGATTGTCAGACGGAACCAGTTTACTAGCCATGTGCACTCCTTTTTCGCCTTGCGGCGGTTTTTTCACCCTTGCGGGTGTTATTTACGAACGCTCTTGAAACACTTTTTTACCATGCCGGCTTTGGTGGGGACCCGGCTTCACAGTCGGTTACGCCGGGCAGGCAGGTGGTGCTTCTGCCTTTGGTGGGGACAGGCCGTAAAGAATAACTGTAGATTTGGGCACGGCCAGTCCCCGGAGCCTGCAATGACAGCACCCAATGTAGGGGCGACCCTCGTGGTCGCCCTAATCGTGGGGTCATCGCCCGGATGGTGGGCGGCCACAAGGGCCGCCCACCTACGGGTTTATCGCATTGGGTGATGCAGATGATGCCGTGAAAATGATTGGGCATGATCGTGTATGCGTCCAGTTCAATCCCGGGAAATCTGCCGGTCAAACCCTGCCAGGCCAGTTCCACCATCGCGCCTGCGTCATTCATCCGCATTTCACTGTCAGATACCCTGGCGAACAGGCATTGATGATTTTTCACGCACAGCGTCACGAAATACGCCCCCTGTTGCGAATAATCATAGCCGCGAAGTCGCAACGGTTTGCGGGTGCGGATATCCAGCGTTTTCCTGTCAGGCATCAGACCCAATCTTTCCCGCCTCCTGCCGTGTCAGCCCCGAGCTGCATACATAGATCTTAGGATCGAAACAAGGTTTTGTCTGTAGTAAAATTACTACAAATTTGTAGTAATTTTACTACAAGCGAGTCAGATATCGCTTTTCAGCAACCTGTTATGAAAGTGCCTTTTAGAAAATAAAATATGAAATATTTTTTGGTGGCTGGTAGCGTAACCAATCACCACCACCAGATCAGCGTCAGTGCCGGGATCATTTGCCAATTGCTGGCGGGGACCCTGGCTTTGGTGGGGACAGGCCGTGGTTTGGGCAGAAGGATCTGGGCACGGCCAGTCCCCGATGCCCTGCAGCCTGGCTTTGGCGGGGACAGGTTGTAGTTTGGGCAAGGGGATTTGGGAACAACCAGTCCCCGGAGCATGGGTGGGCACGGCCAGTCCCCGGAGCAACCCGGAGCAACGCGGCCAGTCCCCGATGTATGGACGACCCCGGATCTTCTTACTCGTCAATTGTGCCGTGATACCGGCATCTGATGCGCCATCCGCCGGCTTCGTTCACGATCAGGTACGAATCCCCGGGCTTGGCCGCCGGGCAGGACGGCAGCCTGTTTCCGGGAAAGAACCTCCCGAGTACATCGATGCCGGGCATGTCCTCGTCCGGGTGCACAGACCGATACTGCCTGAGAATGTTCTCCAGATTGCGCATGGTGTCCCGGCAGGCCCTGGTCTGCGCCCGATCCAGATGGGTTCCGTTAAGCAATGGTCTTTTAGTCATCGGATTATGGACATTGAAATACCACCAGCCCAGGGAGGTGAAAATCAAAAACAGAATCAGTTTCCTGATGCCGCGCGATCGGCACCTTTCCGCGAACTTCTGCACAAAACTTTCGCCATTGAAGCGGAAGTTGTCACTCATTCATCCGCTCCAGGTAAACATCCCACAGCTTGCCGTATTCTTCTCCAAAGGCTTTGACTTCGTTCTCGGAAAGCGGCACAGTGTCGGCGTTTCCGCAGTGCTCGCAGCGTGGATATGCACGCAAATCTCCCAGAAGGTGCGCCCTGCGCAGATGATAGTAATCCGGGGAGTTCCATGCCTCAACAATCGAAACATCAGCTAAAGACGGCAGCCTGATCTCAAATTCATAGTCAGAGCAGCATGCGGCTAAGCGGCCATCCCAGTTAACAGTGACATTGCGAAAAGGCGCCGGGCAGGCGGGCCGGTTCTTTGCAACCGGTTTCAAAGTCTTATCGTCTGTCATCACCATCGTGGTGTGACGCAGAATCGTTCCAGGCTTTTTTCCCGTGTCCTGCAGCAAACCCGCCTTGCGGCAGGCATCCTGATACAAAAGCTCAAATCTCTCCTGCTCAGGCAGATAAGCCACACGGAAATACAGGCAGTCCTCAGTCGGGTGAGGCGAATCGATCACTACCTTCAGGGGAAGCCCGAGGCCGTCAAAAAAAGCCCGCCACTCGTCAACAGCCACACTTAGGGAAGAGCTGTTTTCCGGCAGCACAATGTATCCGATAACCACCTGGGGCCGGTTGAGTTTCATGCGCTGCCTGCGTATGACGAACTCGCGGATATTGTCCCTCACCCGGGCAAAATCTTTTGTGCGCTTTATCGCCTCGAATTCTTCCGCATTGGACGAATCGAGCGAAAAATACACCCTGCTGAAGTTGTCGGTATAGTGTCTGGCCAGATTCAGCATGCGTCCCAATAGTTTTTTTTCTACATACACGCCATTGGTGTAGAGCCAGAACTGTTCAAAAAAAGGGAATTCCAGAAAAGATTCAAAGGTCTGATCCATGAACACTGCAGCTTCCGGATGCATCAGCTGCTCTCCGAACCAGTAAAAGTTGTAAACCCCAAAAAAAGTTTCATGCCTGCAGAGACTTTCCAGAATTTTCCTGTACAAACCAGAATCCATGAATCCCAATTTACCCAGATGAAAAGGAGCAGGTCCCATACCACCGGGGTGACCATATCCCTCGCTTGCGTTCTGTCCGCAATGCCGACAGCTAAGATTGCAGTTGTCAGTAATGCCGATCTGCAATGAAGGAATTTTCACCTGATTCTGACCTCAATGGTTGAAATACTGGAGCTGAGGGGAGGATAATAAAAATAAGCCTTAAAAGACGCATCCCCCCAGGCAGGTACAACAGATCCGCTAAGCGGAGAAACTGTCATGCGGTCCAGCAGCTCGCTGCTGTGACCAAGAACACGCAGCTCGATCAGAGTTTCATAGTCTTTGGGTCCGAAATTTTTAACCTGTCCTGTAACAACGAGTACACCGCGCCTGTCAAATGAGGAAACATACCTTGAAAGGCGGATCGGTTTCTCACTCGAAAATCCCTTTTCCTTGAATATGGCAGACAATTCATCCACCAGTTTCCAGCAGTCGTCAATGCGCTGTTCATCGAGTGCTTTTCTGGCTTCTTCCAGTTTCTGAGCCATTACTTCAGCGTCAAATTCTCTCTTGACCTGACCGAAAACCTGTCCCGGATCGGACGAATATTCCTTCAAAACTTTTTCCAGAACCAGAATACTCTCCGCCAATGTGGAATTCTGCCCAATCAATGGAAATCCGAAAACAATAAATGAGATGATTACCAAAAAAAAGCGCGCTTTTGTTTTGCTCATTTCATTTTCAATATGTCATCAGAATCAGCCGGTCGGGTTTTGCGGGTCAGCTCTTTCTCCCGCCCTTCTTCCATGATTTCCCTAACCCGCTCCTGAATGGTCTGAGGATGATCAGGCTCTTCAGGATTAACTGCGGGCTCTGTTTTCCCATCAGCGGACTGGTTATGCTGAGAATCCATGCTTTCAGAAACACTGATCTTATCATAAAAAGCAGCGCTTTCCGCCAGGTCAAAGCCGCACTCAGGACAGAAGTTCTGGATCTTGCTCTTGATATGTCCACAGCGGGAACAACGGTACATCAGATAATTCAATTCGACCTTCATAAGGATTTCCGCGCAGTCAGGGCAGTTGTCGGCAGCAGGATTAAAGGTGCGGAAACTGCATCTGGCGCACTTGCGTACTGTCGAAGTGTTCTGTTTAAGCTGCACGGAACTTCCGCAGTGTTCGCAAAACATATAGCCCTGGTACAGGCTCATGCCACAGGACTGACAAGCCACTGGAATAATCATCGCCATGATTTCCGGTTTCATAGCTGGAGTGCGCTTAGATTTTTCTGCTGATTGCTTCGGAACGGTCTGTTCTCCACCCCGGTCGGGCCTGGATTGTGGTCCCGCCTGCCTGCCTACCCATCTGCCGGCTGGATTTCTTTCCCATTCTTCAATATCGATTTTAAAGCCCTTTACACCGGGAATAGCTCTTACAGCCTGTTCCAGCTGGTGCAGAATTCGAGGTATCTCCGGGGGCTGGATGTCACCCCCGGTAAAATGCAGTTTTCCCGAAATATTGACAGACCCGCCGGCACTGCCAAAGCGTAATGTGCTCGTGTCAAAACGCCTGGTCACAAGCTCCCTGCGCACCCGGTTATTGATTTCAAAATCAGAAATATCAGCCATTGTCTCCTGCTTTCTGTTTCACCAGTTCTTCCTGGGCTTTCCTGCAAACAACGGTCACTGCCTCTTCCATCGAAATGCGCATAGTGCAGCCCGAGGCTCTGGCATGGCCGCCCCCGCCAAAAGCAACAGCGATTATGCTGCAATCGATGTTCTTGCAGCGAAACTCAACCAGAACCTCGCCAGGCTCTTTTTCCATGAAATAAATCCCAAGCTCACATTTATGAAGGCTTTTGACCTGGTAAAAAATGCCGCTCGACCAGATGTCGGTAATTTTGTCTGAGAGTTTACTCCACTCCTGATATGGAAAATCAGTTACAAACAAACCGTTTCCCATGTCTTTCATTCTGTTGATACCGAGGGCCAGCAGCTGCAGCTGGCAAATTTTGCGGCTGTTTTCCATGATGTTGACGATCTGTGAAAGCTCTACGCTGTAGGCTAAAAGACCTCTGACTGCATCAAGAGTCCTGGTAGTGACATTTTCGTTGCGGAAAAAACCTGTATCTGAGCAGATGCCC
>JAQTRI010000122.1 GCA_028711905.1 Candidatus Wallbacteria bacterium
GGAAAAGCCACCTGTCCGGGTTCTACGAGAACGGCGGCAACATGATGTTCGACGGCCAGGGCACTGCCATGTGCTCGGCCTATTACACGGACCAGGCCAAGATCGAAGCCATACGCCAGGTGTACAGGGAGTATTTCGGCGCAGACCAGGTGATCTTCCTGAAGAAACTCAACAAGGAGAACACCGGGCATGTGGACCTGTACTGCAAGATGCTGGACCGCAGCACAGTGCTTCTGGGCGAATACCGCAGCGCCTCGGACGGCGTGCCTGGCAACAAGGAGCTGCTGGACGGGAACGCCAGGATCCTGCAGGCAGCCAGGAACCTGGCAGGCGAGCCCTTCCGCGTGGAGCGCATGCCCATGCCTAAACACGGCATGGACGGCATTGATGTGGTCAATTACAGTTACATGAACTCCCTGATCGTCAACAGGAAGGTGCTGGTGCCAACCTACGGCCTGGACACGGACCAGGAAGCCCTGGACATCTACCGCAGGCTGATGCCGGGCTATGAAGTGGCCGGGTTCGACTGCCGCGAGATCATCAGGTTCGAGGGCGCGATCCACTGCATCACCATCAGCGTTTACTCAGACCCGCTGAAAGTCTACCTGGACCTGGCCCGGATGTCAGGCACAGACCCACTCAGGTTCCTGGTCGAGTCCATAAGCGGCGTGAAGAGCGCCTACGCCCTGTATTCAGGGCCGGGATCATCCGTCCGCACACCGCTGGCAGCCTGTGCCGGTGGATACACATTCAGCCTGCCCCAGGGCTGCAATGCCGGGGAATGCACATTCGTGTTCGAGGACTTCAACGGCCGCACAAGAGCGCTTTCCCCTCTGCTGCGCCCGGACAATTGACAATGAACAGTGACCCCTTTTACCCACGCCGTGCAGGCAGGTGGTGCTTCGACCTTTGGCGGGGACAGGCCGTAAAGAATAATTGAGGATTTGGGAACGGCCAGTCCCCGGAGCCTGGGGGGCACGGCCAGTCCCCGGTGCATGCAGTTTTTCTGTCCAATGTCCAGCACCGACACTCAGATCTGCCTCTTTTCTCCTTTACATATCCCGCTGCATTGACTTTTCGTCATCACTGACATACATTGAATCCATGAACCAATACGATGTCATTATTATCGGAGGCGGGCCGGCCGGATTATTCGCAGCCTATACTCTGCTCGGCAAAAAAGTACTGCTCATTGAGCGGGGAGAATCACCGCTCAACAGGCACTGCCCGGTCAAGGACACAGGCAGGTGCGAAAAGTGCGACCCGTGTCACATCATGGCAGGCATCGGCGGAGCCGGATTGTTCTCGGACGGCAAGCTCAATTTCATTCCCAAGCACGGTAAAACCGACCTGACAAAGTTTTTGAGCCCTGAAGCCGCACAACAGTTGATCGATGACACAGAAGTGGCATTCAACCGCTTTGGCATGGACGGCAAGGTGTACCCGACAGACATGGATTGCGCCCGCCAGATCCGCGCTCAGGCCATGAAAGACGGCATCGAACTTCTACTCATCAAACAGAAGCATCTGGGATCAGACATGCTCCCCCAGTATATTGATGCCATGATGAAATACCTGATGGAAAACGGCGTTGAGTTTTCTCTCGGCGAGGAAGTGCGCGAATTCATTGTGGTTGACCGCAATCTTCGAGGCGTTGTCACTGACAGGCGCAAGATATTCGCCTCGCATGTGATCGCCGCCCCGGGTCGCATCGGAGCCAAGTGGCTTTATAAAACCTGCACTGACATGGGACTGGGCGTTGACTACAAGGGAGTCGAGATCGGCGTGCGCGTGGAAGTTCCCAATGAAATCATTGAGCACATCACAAATGTGATCTATGACCCGGCCTTTTTCATTTATTCCGCCACCTATGATGATCTTCTGCGGACTTTCTGCACCAATTACGCCGGATTTGTCACCAAGGAAGACTACCGGGACTTCGTCTGCGTCAATGGCCACGCGGAAAAACACCGCAAAAGCCGCAACACCAACTTCGCCTTCCTGAGCAAGGTCATACTGACTGAGCCGATTACTGATACATACCGTTACGGAAATTCCATAGGCAACTTAGCCAACACAATCGGCGGAGGCAGGCCGATACTGCAGCGCTTCATTGACCTGAAAAACGGCAGGCGCAGCACCTGGCAGCGCATCCGCAACTCCCACATGCAGCCGACATTCACGGATGTCACACCCGGCGATATCAGCATGGCTCTCCCCAAACGCATTGTCACCAACCTGATCGAGGGACTGGAAAAACTCAACCGCATTGTGCCTGGGATCGATTCCAGCTATACCATGCTCTATGCCCCTGAAATAAAATTCTTCAGCACTGAAATTGCCAATGAATGCCTGAGGACAGCCATCAACGGACTGTACATTGCAGGCGATGGAGCCGGTGTGGCCGGTAATATCGTGGGAGCAGCCGCTACCGGCATACTGGCTGCGCGGCGCGTGCTGGAAGAAAAGCCGTTATAGACCAGCCTTCATCACTTTCCTTCAGCCGCAGCCTGAGTCATTTTCGAAGCAGCATCATTGATTTTTTTAGTGCTGTCGAAAACCGATCGCAAGAGCGGAATCATTTTCTGCTGGAGCAGGTCAGATGTGGCTGTTCCACCGCGGGATATGTTGCCGGCGCTTCCTGAAATCTGCCCGGTCAGCTTGATAATTTCAGCGGCCAGGGCAGTCACCTGTGAAGGATCTTTTCCTTCCATCTGTCCGGAAAGATCAGTGATTCTGGCTGTAATTTCCAGAATACCTTTGGTTTCACTGATGGTTGAATTGAGGAAGTTTCTGAAATCTCCAGTATAAGTGGCAATATTTTTTACATCAGAGAACATATTCTGCGAGATACCGGCCATGTCAGTGGCGGATGTTGTAAGGTCTTTAGCCAGGTCAACTGCCTTTACAGCATTGTTGATTCCATCTTCAGCAGCTGCGCCTGCTGACTTTAAAAGGTCGTTTTTCAGATCCAATCCGCTTTCTGTGGAGATGTCCTTGATTGAATCTATGCCCGTATCTGAACCGAGCGCCTCAGTGAGCTTCTGCACTGCGCCTGACAGCTGTTCTGAGGCAGCATCGACATCCTCGAAATCATCTGAAAAAAGGGCTGAGGAAAAAATAATTAACAGGAACAGACTAAGATAAAACTGATGGTTCATTTGATCCCCCCGACAGGCTGAACTTTACAGAAATGTACTCCTGAAACCTGATATGGTCAAATGCAGGGGGACATGTTCGACCTTTGTGAATTTACCGGATATCAGTCTCTGGAAGAAGGTCGATCAAGCGTTCATGGCCGTGCGGGTGAGAACTCAGTTTCTCGATCAGTTTCTGATCAGGCAGGAACAAGCTGTAAGGCGCGCGGAATTCAACCAGAGCATTGTCGTCTGTATTGAATTCTCCTGGTCCGGCATATGCGGCAAGGTCCTGATTCGAAGAAAGCTCCAGATCAAGGAGGCCACGGATTCCGTTGATGCCATCCTTCTGCGCATCAATCCCGGCGGGACCGGAAAATCTCTCGGCTATCCGGGACAGACTGGCAACAGGTCCCTTGTGTCCGATCAGCAGCACATCGCTGTCATTGACCCTGAAGGCCCGGCTGTCGGGAAAAACAGAGGTAAATGTACGGATCACAGTCTTGAAGTCAATTTCGGAAATTTCATAGCAGTGAATCCACTGGCAGATCAAACCGCCAGGATTGAGACGACTTCCGGCCAGCTGAAAAAACTCGCGGGAAAACAGGCTGCCTATACCGGCGATCCAAAGATTTGTCGGCTCTGAAATGATCACATCAAAACGCTTTCTTGACCCTGCCAGGAAGTTGCGGCCATCGTCTATGTGCATGCTCAGGCGCGGATCATTGAGGATATCTCCATTGACATGCCTGAACAGCTTCGATGCCTCCACTACTTCGCGGCAGATCTCCACTGCATCGATTGAACGGGGGTTGTGGAGGGATGCGCACCAGCCTGTCACACCGCTGCCCCAGCCGATGACCAGAACATTCTCAGGAGATGGATGCAGAAAGCATGGCACATGGCCTAAGAGCCTTTGCGTGATCATGTCAGCCCCGTCCGAGGCATCCACTTTACCGTTGATGGCCAATGAGCGCACCCCTTTTTTTTCCAGCACATTGATAAAAGCCTCAACGCCTTCTTTCTGATAAAGGATAACTGGCGCATCAACAGCCGCTCCAAGTGAAGGCAGGGAGGATTTGCCGTCTGCGCTGAGGCCCCGTTTCAGATTGACAAAACGGCCTGGACGATAGAAAACGGCTGAATTAAAAAAAGTGAAGTCCCACTTTGGAGTGAAAAAAATCAGAAGCAGCGGGAGAAAGATCAGAAGCGGATACCAGGCCGATTTTCCGGATCTGAAAGCCAGTACGGCTGCGCAGAGCAGAAACAGGAATGCTGAGAGATAAATTGATTTCTGCATTCCCAGAAAAGGAAGAATCAGGAATCCGGCACAAAGCGATCCCGCGACATCACCGGCAGTGTTCAGCGCATATAAAGAGCCAATGCAACTCCCAGGTTCAGCATTGCTTCTGTGATAAACCCCGACAGTCAGCGGAAAGATATGGCCCGCTAAAAAGGCCGGCAGGAAAAGGGCAATAACAGAGAGCATGGCCTGCCATAAAAGGAAAAGCCTGTAATCAGCTTTCATAAAAATCAAAAACAGCTGCATCACCAAGCCGGGAATGCTTGTAACTAACATTACAGTGAGAAGAACAGCGATGCCGGTCATCAACAATATGACATGCAGGATTTTGTAAAGATCACGGTTGGTCGCGAGAAGTCTTTGCGCCATAAAGCTCCCGAATGCCAGAGAGATGATAAATACCGACACTGTCATGGAAAATGCGCAAACGCTGGATCCGAAGCACAGAGACAGGGCGCGGATTAAAGCGATCTCCAGCAGCATGAAGGCGAAACCGCCGGCAAAAAGCGAAATCGCCAGTAAGGGATGGCTCATGCAGGAAAAAGGCGGGTTCGGATTGGAAGAGGGGTTGATTCTGACTTCAGTGCGCATTTCTGCATTTGACAAACGCAGTGCTGCTCCGGAGATCAGAAAATTGATTAAGGCTGAAACCAGCAGGCTTTTTGTCATTCCCAGAAAAGGAATGAATAAAAACCCGGCTGTCAGGCATCCCGCAGCAGCCCCGGCAGTATTAATACCGTAAAGTACTGCCAGATTGTTTTCAAAGCTGCCGGAAAGCCTGGAGAGAAATCTGCCGACAAGCGGCAATGTTGCGCCCATGGCCAGGGCAGGAAGAATCAGCGTTGACACTGAAAGCAAAAATCTGAATGTCAGCAGTCGGCCGTAATTCTGGGAAAAAAAGGGATATCCTGCGTAATAGACATGGTCCAGATGGTTCATGATCAAGGGATAAAGCATGGCATAAATCCCGAGAAAAAGTTCCAGCAGCGCATAGACCTTGAGGGGTCTCTTTTGTTGTACACTGCTTTTTCCTGAAATCAGACTTCCTGCTGCTAATCCCAGCATAAATGCGGCGATCGTAGTGGCTGAAGCATATGCGGTTCCGCCCAGTACGCGAGCCAGATATCTGTTCCAGATAACCTGATATGTCAGGGCAGTAAATCCGGAGAAGAAGAATATCACATAGAGGTTACACTTGATTTTCAAAATGTTCTCCAATGCCGAGCACTTAATGCGGCATTAAGGAGATTACTTATTCTTTTTCCTGTCGTCAAATCCGGCAAGTGTGTCTTGCCAAAGATTGACTTGTTGATAATAGGGCGTAAAATAGGCATCCTTCAGGATTAATAAAACAAAGGAACCGGACTGCCGGAGATGGAAAACAAGACTCTACCCGAAACTCTCACTTCTGAAGAGTATCATGTGCTCCTCGCAAACGACAGGGTTCTTTCGAATGCTGCTGTCGCGATAGCTGCGGGCCACGGAATTAAACCAAGAAAAGCCTTTAGATTCCCAAAAAAAGGCTCAACAGTTTTTTGTGTCAATGACGCAATAGTAATCAAACTGTTCGCTCCAATTCATATTGACTCCTTTGAACGGGAAAGGGCTTTTCTGAAAGTCATGAGCAGGTTTATCCCTGACGCGATTCCCAGAATGCTGGTATCAGGCTTGATGGGAAGCTGGGGCTATGTTGTTATGAACCGACTCCCCGGATATCCGCTGGATGAGGTCTGGTCTTCCATCAAAAGTCCTGAGCGGTCTGCTCTGATACGGGAACTTGGCGAACTGACGGCCCAGATGCATGATGTTCCTCCCGGGGAATTACCGGAACTTATGATTGACTGGCCCGGCTTTCTGAGAACGCAGAAAACCAACTGCCGCATTTGTCAGGAGCATCTTGGTCTTTCTCCGGAATGGCTTGAGCGGATCGATCCATTTTTAGATCAGGTTGATGCCTTGCTGCCGCCGGCAGGACCTGTGATCCTGCACACGGAACTAATGCGCCAGCATGTGTTTGTGATGGAACACCGGGGTAGGTGGAAGATCTCTGGAATCATTGATTTCGAGCCTGCCATGATCGGAGATCGGGATTATGAGTTCGCTTCAGTGGGAGTGTTTGTTTCATGCGGCGACAGTGAACTTCTCAAAAGCTTTTTCCACGGATACGGTCTGCCTGAAGATGAACCGGACAGGATGCGCGTCATGAAAATGCTGCTGCTGCACAAATACTGCAATCTTCCCTGGTTCATGAAGGAAGTCCCTGCGGGGGATGCACAAAGCATGCAGGATCTGGCTTGCGCATGGTTTGGGGCAGCACTATGAAATTCTTGCAGCACCAGTGGAGCAAGGGATAATGAGATGAGTGGTTTGAGGATTTAACCCATGAAGATGGCCGTCATTGACGATGAATCGATAGGGATTGTCTTTGTCAAGAGTTTTTCGCAAGCGTGATATGTTCGAACGGAAAGTGGCCATATCCTTACCTGGATCAAACACACGGTCCCAGACTTCACGATAAACTTCGGATGCTGCTTTCAACCTGAGGGGCTGGATGCACAGGACCTGCAACAGGTGAAGCAGGACTTTCTTTCGCGCAATGTCGACCGGTTTTCCACGGACTCGAATCTCGCGGTTGCGAAAATCAGCCAGCAGATCATATTTTTCTGAGGAAATCAAAAGACTTTTCAAATCATTCTCATGGACTAAACGCTGCCGGCAGTTTTCAAAAACAGTGATCTGCAGTGCCTGCTGTGAAATCCTTTCTTTCAGCCAGGAATATTCAATCTCCAGTTCTGAATGAGATTTAACAGGCTCAATCCCGTGGAAATCGACAACCACTGCCTGAACACTTGGCAGGGCGTTAAACAGATTGATCAGATACAAAGCTTCATCTCTGTACTGTGGAAAATCGGATATCTGCGAAGCAATCTGTGCAACTTGTGTGGATGCTTCATCGAATCGTCCGGAAATCATGAGAAACGGCAGGTAATAGCAGAAGGTCTGACCGGCAGTGATCAGATCATCGACATCGGCAGAATATTCGAGCATTCTTCTGAAGCATTTTTCTGCGAGGTCCAGTTCATCAAGCCTGGTGTGAACGAATCCGAGGAATCCGCAGCCCTTGACCAGAGAGGGTCCGGTCACGCCCCATGACTGAAGTTTGAGCGATTGTTCCAGCAGGATCACGGTCTGCCTGAAATCGTCCTTTTTGAACAAAATCCAGGCCAGCATGTTCAGACACTCGATTCTGATCGAATTCAGGTTGAGAGCAGTCGATATCGAAAGAGCCAGTCTGATTACAGGTTCGGCTTCATTGATTCTCCCCGCGGCAACCAGATTCCCGCCCCGGTAGAGGAACACTTCCGAAAGTCTGCCCTGGGCATTGATCGCACGGTAAAGTTCTTCAGCCCTGCTGCTCGTCTCAAGTACCTGATCAAAATCACCGCGCTGCATGTGGATGAAGGTCTGATAATGATAGTAAAGTGGAGCCACGAGCGGGAAGTCACCTGAGGATATCTCTGATTTTACAGAAGCCAGTAGATTGTCGCATTCTTCCCTGCTTCCGGTAGCGTCTTTCATCATGGCCAGTTTGAGCCTGATCAGCAATCTGACTGCCGGGTCAGCACAGTTTTCCTGTGCTTTGAGAAACAACTCGGAGGCCTCTTCCATCCGACCGGAATTGCGGGCCTGCTCTGCCATGACAAAATTCCTGTGCCAGTCTGTGAGAAGAAGAAGTCTTTTGCCGGCTTCTTCAGGCATGTGGTTGTCAAACAAGACCATTGTACAGGCGAAATCCAGGTCCGGGTTTCGGAGACCGGATCCGGATAGAGCATTCTTCAAGAGCGGCAGAAGATTACGGGAAGGAATCCTGATAAAAAGGTTGATGTCTGTAATGAGCGAAAGAGCGACAGCCGCGCCTTCCTGATCTCCAGCCGACAGAAACTGGAAGTGGGACTCAACCGCCAGATCCATGTCCGCGCCTGCTGCCTTTATCAGTATTTGTGCAAGTTCAAGCGAAAATGCAATTTTATCGTCATGGTTCATCATAGCCTGTACAAAGGTTTTAACCAGATCATGGATCCAGATTTTACCGCTGTCATTCTCTTCCAGCAGGCACCATTCGGAAAGTGTGCGGCATGAGGTGCTGTCTGGGTCTTGGAAGCGATTGATGATGAGCTCTCGAGTTACGGGGATGCGCAGCAGAGCCAGCCTCCGCAGCAGATGTCTCGCTTTTTCCGGCATAGTATCCCAGACAGTGCTGATCAGATAGCGGTGGATGTGTTCCCTGAACTCGCCACCGCCGGTTTTAAGGCTTTTTTCGGAAATCCTGCCTGAAAGAAGAAGTGAGGCCATCAGTTTGAGGGAAAATGGGTGCCCTGTTGTCAGATTGTAAATGAGTTCATTCTGTTCATCGGCAGCTGGGGGTTTCCCGTATTGAGAAGCCACCATGGCAATCAGAGACGATGCTTCATCGCGATTTAGCCCTGAAAGGGTGTGAAGATGAACCCTGCCGGAAGATGGAGCCTCAAAGCCGGGTTTGTGTCGGGAACTTACGATCAGCCGGCCTTTTTCAAAAAACGAGGCTGATGACAACAGCTGCAGGACAGAATCGTTTTCCACCAGATGCAGATCTTCCAGCATCAACACCATGCCTCTTTCATCAATCAAGGATGAAATGTTGTCAGGTCCGGGTTCCTGATTCCCGAAAATTCGGTCCCCGGCTTTTTTTCTGATTAAATCTCCGATTGCGGAAAACAGGTCGCAAGACTTAAATCCCGGGCGGCACTGCGTAATGATTACTTTCTCGCTGAAAGTAACAGATTTGGAAAGGCGTGCAGCCAGCGAGTTCATAAGCAC
>JAQTRI010000123.1 GCA_028711905.1 Candidatus Wallbacteria bacterium
ACCTCAAGATTCTGCGACAGCTGGCAGAGAATATAGAGTTTGCCGTTGATTTTTGAGACAGCCACAGGTCCGTTGCCTGTATCCAAGCTGCCGGTCACCTGATAAGAGGACAGATCAACGCGGGACACTGTGTTAGCGCCATAATTGGCCACCAGTAATTCAGATTCATCCAGAAACAGGCCGACAGGATATGTTCCTGTGGCGATTTCCCGGTAAAGAGTACCGTTGTTTCTTCGGTAGATACCTATACTGTTGGACCATTTGCATGCAACATAGATATAGTTGTCGTCAATAACCAGATGCTGCGGATTTCTGCCGGTCTGCAGGCTTCCAATCTCATTTAGCGTAACTCGATCATAAAAATAAATCCTGTCATGCGCCGGGTCAGTAACATAAAGAAGACTGTCGGCTACAGCCATCCTTCCAGGAATGTACTCCAGCGAAAGTGTGGCCACCACAGAATTGCGTGGCAGTTTGTCCAGCTGGACATTGCCGATATCTTTGTCTTCTCCGGAAATCAGCGCAATATTGGCTACTGCTTTCTGCTGATACCCCCGTTTGGCGACAGTCAGAGTATATGTACCAGGCTCGATTCCCGAAAGAACAAATGCACCGGTATTACCGCTTTCGGCCTTATAATTCGTGCCGGTGCTGACAGTTGCTCCTTCGATCGCGTTTCCCTGACTGTCGCGGACTGTGCCACGCAGATTGGCCGGTGCCGGCTTCAGACGGATGTCAATGGTTGTTGTCTCTCCTTTTGTGACAATCAGACCCTTAGCATCGGAGTTCGTCATATATCCCGCTGATATGACCACCAGATCATAATTTCCTTCCGGCAAAGAAAAACTGAAGTCTCCGCCATTGACTATCTTGGAGGTCACTTCGACATTGGCCTGCTGCACACTGACCATGCTCGGCGCAACCGGGGTCAGTTGTCCCCTTACAATGCCAAGTCCGGGCTTTGTGATGTCGAAATAAACGGGATCGATTCTGGTATGCTGCTTTGATTGGACATAGACATTGGCGATACTGGTTTTCCAGTATCTGTACTCAAGCACGACTGTGTATTTTCCGGGAGGGATGTTCTGAATCAGGAACTGACCTGAAGCATTGGTATACTCTTTGAACTGCGCAAGTTCGGCAATGCTCACTTCAACTGATCCTAAGGCCGCCTGGTTCTGGGAACGCACTTCACCGGCTATCCCTCCGTAATCGTACTGCGATGAGAGCTTTGCCAGCACGATTTCCCCGAGATTTCTGGCCTTGCCCTTCTCAATGCTGACAATCTTCTGCACTGTCTGAAAACCATACTCCTTGATAGTCAGTTCGTATGTACCTTCTGTCAGAGAATTGAAAACAAAATCACCCGCATCATCTGTAATAACGAATCCATTGTTCTTCAGATAGCAGATCACACCACCGTAGCCTGACTCTCCTTCCAGCAGGATTCTGCCGTAGAGGTTTCCCGGAGCATCCAGCTCTACATTGACGGTTGACACTTCTTCAGCCTTGACATCAACATTGGGAGTGCTGTTCTGAACATAGTTTGTTTTGTATGCGCGCACATAATATGTCCCGCTCGGGACCTTGCTGATCGTGAAATTGCCGTCTGTAGTGGATGTGGCCTTGAGAGCAGCATCACTCTCTGACGCCAATTTCCGGCTAAGTGATGAGATAAACCCTTCAGCAGCCCTTTCCTGTCTCGTGTATCTTTCTGCTGCCGCCAGAATGCCGGAAGACGATCCTGCCGGCTCCAGCGAGATAACAACTCCGCTATTGTCTTCGCTGTTCTTAACAACCACTGTACCGGCGACAATGCCATCTCCGATCAGTGCCGATGTCAGTGTTCCGGAACCAGAGCAACCAATAAAAACACTGAGCAGAAACAGAAGAAAAGTCAGGAACATTCTTTTGAGGATATTCATTTGTCCTCCCCTTTATGCTTGTTTAATTTTTTTTCAGCTTCCTTGATGTTTAGTTCAGCCTGCTGAGCTTCATACGACCCCGGTGAAAGCTGGATCACTTTCTGCCAGTCTTTGATAGCCGCATCGTAGAGTCCTCGGTCATAGCTGAATTTGCCCATCACCCCATACATCCTGGCAGATGAAGAATCGACTCTGGCAACTCCGGAATCCTCACGCCACTTTTCGTTTTCCACGACAGTATATGGCTGCTGGATCACATTCATCCCGACATTCGTGAAATAGGGCTGCCTGTCCTTTTTCAGCTCAGGGTTGATTTCAACAGCCTTTTTCCAGTATGCGACAGCTTCACGGTATCTTTCCTGATAGTAGGCCAGATTCCCCAGGCAAACTACAGCCCGGTATTCGCCGGAATCTATCTCAATGATTTTTCCGTAAGCTTCCTCTGCTTTCTTGTACATGCCCTTTCTGGAATAGAGCGATGCTAAACGGTAAAGCATCTCCTTGTTTTCCGGGTCCTTGGCCACAGCCTGCTCCATCTTTTCTACGGCGATATTGTCGTTGCCCTGATACTCATAGAACCTGGCCCTTTTGTACAGTTCATCCGCAGTCTGCTTTACATCCTGCCCGCAACTGGGCAGCAGGACCAGAAATCCGGATACAATGAGCAGCATCCAAAATTTATTACGCATAGATTCCCCGTTTTTTCTTTGTTTATCGGTAAATATTGCGGAGATTTTAGACCCTGTCGCAGGTCAAAATTATGATGATTTCACACCAGATGACCAACAATTGATTTTCACTGTCTGAAGAACCGCTGATAGAGCTGCGTTTGACTAAACGGCGTCTCTGTATGTATCTCTGATCTTAAGAATCGCATCCAGATGATCAAAAAAAACATCAATCAGGCCGGGGTCAAAATGCTTCCCTTTTTCATCCTTGAAAAGAGAAAGTACTTTTTCCAGTTCCCAGGCTTTTTTATAGCACCTGTCACTGGCTAAAGCGTCAAACACATCTGCGATAGCAGTAATACGGCCATAAATATGAATGTTCTCACCGGAACTGCCTTCGGGATAGCCGGTACCGTTCCACTTTTCATGGTGCTGATGAGCCACAATGGATGCGGCTTTGAGAATTTTGCGGGCAGAGTGCTTGAGAATGTCGTAACCCAGCTGGGTATGTGTCTGCATGACTTTCCATTCTTCCTCAGTCAGTTTTCCCGGTTTGAGCAGAATGGAATCCGGAATAGCGATCTTGCCGATATCGTGCATTGGAGACGACATTTTGATTAGCTCCGCCTCAGCTTCACTCATACCGCAGCCAATGGCCAGCTCACGCGAATACTCAGCCACACGCTTGACATGATTTCCGGTTTCCTTGGAACGCATTTCACCGATTTCAGCCATGGTAAAGATGATTTCTTTCTGGGTGGTGACGATCTCTTCATGAAGAATGGCGGCTTCCAGCTCTTTACCCGTATAAATCGAGGCCAGCAGCAGCCGTTCCTGGTCACGATCGGCAAAAGCCGCCTCAGAAGTCATTTTATTGACTCCCTGAAACACCCCGATGACCTCACCCTCGGAATTATTGATCGGGATGGCGATGATATTGTGCGTTGTGTATCCTGTACGGCGGTCTACATCTTTATCAAACCGGTTGTCACTGTATGGGTCATTGATGACAAGCGGGATTCCCTGTTCCGCCACGCAGCCGACAATGCCGGCCCCGAACGGAAGGACCACACGGTCAATGCCATGCGCCACCTTGGTCCAGATACTGCGGTTCTTCCGGTCTACCAGCCAAACAGTGCAACGGTCGGATACAATCAGGTCACGACCCATGTCAGCCATCAGCACCAGAAGCTTTTCCAGGTCTTTCTCATGGGAAATCTTGGATATATAAGTGAAAATAATCTTCAGAAGTTCCTGAGAATTAGGCTCCTGCCGAGTTTTATCCAGCACCTTCTCATCAATCTGATAATCGTAATCGTGCATATTCTACCCGCTTCACTTTGTATTATTTTATTCGACACATCAGGTTGTGTCCAGTTTTTTCCCAAATTTCCTTGACCTGACGACAAAAGAAAGTGATATGCTGTATATAGCCATGGCAAGAAATTTAATCCGTTTTTTGATCTTTACGATTTTTCTTTGTCTGATATGCCGGTTCCCTGCATCGGCTGGTGAGTATTGTCCTTTTGACCCGCCATTCGATCAGGAAAGCGGACCATACTGGCCAGGATATGTGCCGTACGATCCTTCCAGCGGTCCCTGCAGCATTTTTGAAAACATCACTCTTTTTGACAGCCTGGGCCTGTTGTCAGCTTTCACCCTGAAACTGATGGAACAGCTCACAAATGATACCTGGCTGCAAAAAAGCCAGGAAGTACACCTGCGAAATCTGGCGGAAATCAAGCGCGAATCCTCAACCATCGGAGACAAGATTTTTCTGGGAATTAAAAGCGGGGATTTTAGCGCATACAAAGCGTTGAAACAGCATTATAAAGGAGGAAAACGCAATGAACGCAAGCTCATTGAACTCCTTTTGGAAAGAGTTTACGCCCGGCTGATCTCAATACTGCCGTCCAGACCAGATCTGCGCGAGTATTTCCTGGAAACCAGGCAGATGCATGAAACCTGCAAATCCCTGACACTCGACTGGTCCCAGTTCCCTTCTGACTCAAAAGGTCTGATCACAGTACTGTCCCTTCAGATCAATCGCTATGATGCGGCCAAACTCAGGATTTTCAAGGATGAGGGTGACAGGCGCATGTATCTCATCAGGATCAAGCATCATGAGCAACTGGTAATGCTGATCAATCATCTGCTGTCTTTGCCTCTGTGATACCGGGAAAAACAGAAAAAGCGGTTAAGGGTCAAAGCGGGTATGAGTTATGGTAAATCATCCACTTGTCCGCTTAACAGCTTTCCCCCGTTACCCATTACTACCCTCAGCTGCGCTCCGGGTATAGTCATCCGTAGCTCGCTGCGCTCACACGGCTGACTACCTATTACCTATTACCCGTGTTAAAATGTATTCGTGCAGAAACACAAGGGTATTTATTTTTGTTTGTTCATGTCACTCGTTCTTGTGATTGCCGGATGCGGCAGACCTTCTCCCACAGATACCCCGTCTCCCTCCAGCGTAGCCGATTCCGGACCATCATCCTCCTCTGGCGGAGGAACAGTGGAAATCGGACTCTCCCCGGCATACGGAGACACACTGATAGAAAGCTATATCGCTGACGCAGTTGTACTGAACCCCGTCCTGCTTTGCGATGTCCCTTCGCGTCAGGTTGTCAGCCTTATTTTCAACGGTCTGGTGCGTGAAGGCGGCTATCTGAAACTGACTGCCGATCTTGCCGCCACTTGGGAAGTGCTCGACTCAGGCCGTGAAATCCTGTTCCATCTGCGCGATGGAGTGCGCTGGCATGATGGTCATCCTTTCAGTGCCGAGGATGTTGTCTTCACCTGGCAGAAAATTATGGATCCGGCTACTGTCGGGTATGAACGGTGTAATTTTTCCTCAGTCGAAACCATGGAAATCATCGATCCGCTCACTGTCCGCGTCAAATACGGCAAGCCTTTCGCGCCCGCTCTGTATTGCTGGACCATAGGCATCATTCCGGCGCACATCTTCCGCGGGGAAACGGATATCAACACTTCCAGGTACAACCGTGCGCCTGTCGGCACAGGCCCTTTCCGGTTCGCAAACTGGGCCCCACATGAACAGATCATACTTGAAGCCAATGAAGATTACTTCAACGGCCGTCCATACTTTTCCAGATACATCTATAGAGTGATTCCAGACCCTTCAATGGCTTTTCTGTCATTAACCCGCGGTGATATCGATCTTGTGGAATTAACACCGGATCAATATGTCAAGCAGGCCTCATCCAAAGAGTTTCTCTCCAGATTCAATGTCTTCCGATGCAATTCCAGACTTTACACCTATCTCGGCTTCAACCTGATCAATCCATTGTTCCAGGATCCGAATATACGACTGGCCCTGACCATGGCCACAGACCGGAAACGCATTATTGACGAAATCCTCTATGGTTTCGGCGCACCTCTCACCGGTCCTTTTCCCCCATCTTTCTGGGCTTATAATCAGGAAATCGAACCATATCCATACGACCCGGAAAAAGCCCGGCAACTCCTGAAAAAGTCAGGCTGGACTGACTCAGATGGGGATGGAGTGCTTGACCGCGATGGTCACAGGCTCGAATTCCGACTGTCCACCAACAACGGAAATGAGATGCGTCGTCTTGCATCCACATTGATCCGCGACCTGTGGGCTGAAATAGGTGTACGCGTCATCCTGGACTTCGTGGAATGGAGCGTATTAATGGATTTGTGTGATTATAAGAGCTTTGACGCTTTGATTCTGGGATGGTCCAATGATGGAGATCCCGACCCGTTCGCCCGCTTCCATTCATCAGAAATCCCTGACAAGGCCGCCGGCAAAGTTGCCGACAATTTTTGTTCGTATGTCAATCCTGAAGCAGATGAACTGCTTGAATCCGGCAGAACCAGCTTTGATTTCGAAAAACGCAAAGAAATATATCATCGTTTTCACAGCATTGTTCATCAGGATATGCCGTACATTTTCCTTTTTTCACAGAATCGCCTGATCGCGGTTCACAACCGCATCCATGGTATTAATGTCGCACCGTCCGGCATCAGGTGGAATCTTGAAAAATGGTACACTCCTCAGCAGATGCAAAAATACTGAGCTTCCTTCTATTGTTACAGTTCGCAATCTGTGTTAACTTGTAGAAAAGGCACTTCTGATGAAGAACTTTGAAGATTGTTTTATTTTAGCGCTTGCATTTTTCGGACTGCTTTTCTCTGGATGTTCAGGCAATAAAATACAGCCTCAGAACTCTGGTGAGCCTTTACAACCAGCGATTGTCAAAAGTCAGGGACAGACTCCGGGTGATGATTTTGCGCTTTCCCCGGCTTACGGCGACACTATCATAGAATCATCAATGTCAGACGCTGTAATCATCAATCCCCTGCTCAACCCGGACACCTCCTCAGGCAGGATCATCGGGCTGGTGTTCAATGGATTGGTCAGGACCAACGAAAATCTTGAGTTCGTGCCTGATCTTGCCGAAACATGGGAAGTTCTTTCCCAGGGTCTGCATCTCAGATTTCACTTAAAAAAAGGTGTGCGCTGGCACGATGGGGTTTCTTTCACCGCGCATGATGTTCTCTTTACTTATCAAAAAGTCATCGATGAAAACACCCAGACTTACGACGCGGAAAGCTTCACCCCTGTGCGCAGCGTTGAAGTGGAGGACGAGTTTACGGTCAGTGTTTACTACGACAAGCCTTTCGCGCCTGCGCTCAGCGCATGGACCATGGGGATTATTCCCCGGCATTTGTATCAGAATGAGGATATCAACACATCCAGGTACAATCTCTCGCCTGTCGGAACCGGACCCTTCCGTTTCACAGTCTGGACCCCGCAGGAGCAGATCATACTCGAAGCGAACGCCGATTATTTTTTAGGCCGTCCCTATACGGATCGCTTTATCTTTAAAACCATGCCTGACCCGAGCATGGCCTTCCTTTCACTCAAGCGCGAAGAAATCGATATGCTGGGCCTGACGCCAGACCAGTATGACAAACAAGCCCACGCTCCGGAGTTCATCAGTCGTTTCAATCTTTACAAATATGCCACCATGAATTACACATACATCGGATTCAATCTGCTCAAGCCCATGTTTCAGGACAAGCGCACCAGACAGGCGCTGGCCATGATCACTGACCGTCAGGGCATTATCGATGGTATTCTTTACGGACACGGCAAGCTCATTTCCGGGCCTTTTACCCCGGACCACTGGGCTTATGACAAATCCATCCAGCCTTATCCCTTTGACCCGCAAAAAGCCAGGGAGCTCTTATCCGAAGCAGGATGGATAGACACAAACAACGATGGCGTATTAGATAAAGACGGAATTCCTTTTGAGCTGACCCTTACCACCAATCAGGGCAATGAGCCTCGCAAACTGGTAGCCAACCTGATTCAGCAGCAGTGGAAAGAAGCTGGAGTAAGGGTCAAACTCAGTTTCGTGGAGTGGAGCGTATTCATGGATGTGTGTGATTTCCGTACTTTTGATGCAGTAATTCTGGGATGGTCCCTGAGCGCAGAACCCGATCATTACGGCGCGTGGCATTCCTCCCAGATGCCGGACAAGGCCAATGGTATTGTGGGAGACAACTTCGTTTCATACAGCAATCCGGAAGTGGACCGCCTGATAGAAGAGGGCCGCACGACCTTTGACATGGAAAAGCGCAAGGCCGTTTACCACCGTTTCCACGCCATTCTTCATGATGAACAGCCCTATATTTTCCTGTATGTGGCTGATGCTCTCTCTGCAGTGCATAACCGCATCCATGGCATCAAGCCAGCCCCTGCCGGTATCAGATACAATTTCGAGTCGTGGTATGTTCCCAAAGAATTGAGAAAATACTGAAATGGTCTCAGGAATACGCAACATTGCCTATATTTTTTCTCTGATCGCGCTTTTTCTGTTCACGCTGTTTCTTGTTAATCAGACAACCCAGCTTGTCACTCTGTGCGCCGCATTCAGCCCGGCACTTGCCAAAGCCTGCCTGTATGTCCTGCTCGCGATTTACCTGACCGGTATTTTTTCCGTAATCTGGATACTGCGTGAACACCCTGAAATACCATCACCGCCTGAACGAGGGTCTGAAGATTACCCCCGTTTTCTGGCCTTGCTCGCTTCGCATCTGTCTTCCAATCCCCTTTTGAACGGTATCATGATCGATCCTGCAGATGAGGCCTCGGTCAAACTGGCGCTGGACCGTCTTGACGAACGCACAGCAGAGATTGTCAAGATGGAGGCTTCTACTGTTTTCTTAGTCACTGCGGTTTCCCAGAACGGGGTGTTTGATTCTCTGACTGTGCTGACAGTGCAGGTTCGCATGATATGGAAGCTGGCACACGCCTATCGTCACCGCCCGGGACTTAAGGATATGCTCTGCCTTTACGCTAATGTAGCCCTTTCGGCTTTCTTCTCGCGTCAGTTTGAGGATCTTGACACTACCGAACACATCGACCCGGTTATTACAGCGGTAACCGCGGCAACGGTCGGCGAGATCCCGGGGCTGAAAGCCGCAGGAGCTCTCCTGGCCCGCTCGCTCTTAGACGGCACAGCCAATGCCTTCCTGACTCTGCGCGTAGGACTGATCTGCCA
>JAQTRI010000124.1 GCA_028711905.1 Candidatus Wallbacteria bacterium
AAAAAGCAATGACCTGCTGGACCGCAACCGGCAGCTCAGCTCCCAGACAGATGATCTAAAAAAAACAGTTGCCGCTCTTCAGGGGACCATCAATGAAAAGATCCGCAAAACCCAGGAACTGGAAGAAGAACTGACCAAAAAAAAAGAAGGGGAACTGGCCTTTGCCGCCGGTGAGGTGATTGGATATCGCCGGCTGGACCCTGAAGTTGGTGACGAAGACCTGACCGGAGAATTCCGTAAGCTCATTACACAGGTTATTACCATATCCCAGGCCAAGGGAGCGATCCCGCGAAGTTTCGACCTTATCTGGGAAGAGAGTGAACCCCAGAGGGTAAAACTGGTGGAATTCTGTCAGAAAGTAACTGAAGCGGATAAAGACGCGGAGCTGGTGGTACTGGTTTACTGCCAGCAGAATGTGTTTAAAGGCGAGAATCTGGGTCGGATTTCCTTCACTCTGGAAAAAAACCGGGTTGTGCAGACCGGAGATTACCTTTTCAGCGTAAAGGATCTGGTGCTCGACGGGGCCGCGGACAGGGAAGAAACCGCGCTTTTTCTCAAGTATATCTTCAATCATCTAAGGGAATATCTCCTGGAGAGGGGTATGGTTGAGGCAGATCTGATCAATGAAATCGAATTTTACGATACTATCAATTACATCAAAGGACTGGGCGAAAAAGTCAGGATATATATTTATTTCAAGGATGATATTTATCTTTATACACCGGATCTGAACGAAAAGTACAAGATCATCATTGAGAGGCTCGGAGAAAACGGGGATGTACAGGATCGCAGCGAAGAATCTGTCGGCGCTGAGCTGGAGACTTTTCCCGCATCCGACAACAGCCGCATCATCCTCCAATATCCTCAGGACAGTCCGGGCCAGGGGCAATAGTGGCAGCAACAAGTTTTGACGATTTTCTGGACACTTGTCAATCAGCGGCGACAGCATCGTTTAACGGTATTTCGCTCAGCCATCCGTGTTTCCTGATTCACAGCCCTTCCCGCACACTGAACTTTCGCTATGCGCTGTATCTGGCGGGAAGGTATCGCGGGCTGAGGATAGACCCGGCACACCTCCCGGCGGATTTTCTGCTGGTGCGTCAGGAAAAAATCAACAGCATATCTATTGATGACGCCAGAAAAATCAAGGAATTTATCCTGCTCAAACCTATTGATTCCCGCGGCAGGGTGGTACTTATCGACAGGGCGGATGCTTTGTCTTTGGAAGCGCAGAACGCACTTCTGAAAGTACTGGAAGAACCCCCGGAAAGAACCTGTTTTCTGCTCTGCTGCAGAAACCCGGATTATCTTCTTCCCACAATCAGATCCCGGATCGCTTCCCTGCGCCCGGTTTTGCCCGGTTCCGCCCCGGTAAAGCGGTTCCTGTCCGGCCTGTTCGAAGAGGGTATGTCCGATTTTGTTTCATGCGTTTTAGCGGCTGACCCGGCTGAGGTGTTTGAACTGCAGCCATCGGAGTGCTTGAAAAATGCCCTGCTCAAACCGCTTGAGAATCAATCAGGCGCAAAACTGGTCGTGCCGGATCTTTTCCAGGCGGGTGATTTTTCCGACTGGATTTCAGATGTGGCCGCAGGTCGGGTAGGGGAAGCGTTCATGACAGTCGGTGGCGGTTTAGTTGTGTTTGCACGAAACTTGCTGAATCTGGCGGGACGGGGGGATGTCACAGAATGTCTTTCCATGCTTCACAGGAATATGTCCCTTATTGACGATCTGCTGGCCGGGTATCATAAAAAACAGGGGGATTGCACAAAGGAAGACCTGGAAATCTTCCGCAGGGAAAGGATCTGTCCATTACTGCTTCTTACTGTTTCGGGATTCCTGTCCGGGTCAGTTCAAAACTTTCCAGGCAACAGCATTCCCTGGTTTGACAACAGCCGCAGAGTGCGGGCGTTAGAGCGAATTGAAGACTGGTTTGTATCAAAGAATTTGAAATTCACGCCGGTTTTCGAAAACATTGTGCTGCGGCTGGTATCATGATTACTGACCGTATGCTCCGTAAATAGCAGCATTATCAGAGGCAGCGAAGCAGGGAAAAGTCCATTTCGCGGTAGAAACTGCTGCGCTCAAGATCAAGTGTGACTTAATCGGGAAGCTTTTGTTTTTCGCCCCTGAGCCAATCGGAATAGTAGCGGATGATCCATTCTTTGGCAGCGTTGAAATCGCCAATGTCGCAGCCCTGTTTTTCGCTTTCCAGCCACTTGAAGCGGTTTATCTCGTCAATGGCTCTACGGTTGAGCTCAATAAGATTCAGAATTCTTTCATCCATGGCAGGCCACAACCTCTATTGTTGAAGTGCATTACTACAATTATTGGTCACTATTGTCGATCTGTCAACCGAAATATGATAAAACAGTTAACTATGTGGCAATAACCGGTGTCACCTGGGGGCGTCAAAGGCGCGACTTTTCATTTTCTGGATTTTTTTTCTTTCTATTTCAAAGACAAATCCGATGATGCTTCTCCTGATTGATTCATTAATGTCCGTGAAAATCACGCCGTATTTGAAATATCGCTTGCGGCCACGGGATGATTGAATAACCCGGACAATCTGGCAGCGGACTCGATAGGCGTTCTCACCCAGATCGAAATCAGAAAGAATAAACTGTCCCTTTTCCAGAACATAAGGTGTGCGGAGCATAATGCCTCCCCCGCTCAGGTCAAGGGAATACCCCCTTTTCAGGACTGGAACCAGAGTCTCTTTTTCCTCGCCTTCAGGGGCCGGGGGTTTATAGGAGAAGTAGTTAAAGGGGATAATCACATCTACACGCACAAAATTTCTTCGCTGCACGCGCGTGACTTTTGACGGAAAATTAAGAATGAAGACCTCTTTTTTTGCCTCGGTTCCAGTCTTCTGGATTCTGCCGCTGAATGTATACACTGCGCCCGGTTCATTCTCAAAGGTGAAATGAATGTAAAGCATGGTCTGAGGCCAGAATTTGAGTATTTTGCCATCCTGAATAGGCATCTCAAGATAAATTTCTTTGTCTTTAATGATTTTAGTGACAGCGGTAAGATAGTTGCCGCGGAACAGTCCGCCGGTTATGGATAATTCGACCTGAAGTCCGACCTTCAGTTTTTCCAGATACTCCGGTTTGGTTTCCATTGCCGGCTGGGCACCGTAATTTTCGGCAGTCATCAACTCTCCTGCAGGTTAAAAAAACGCCTGGCGTTATCTGTTGTTTTAGCAGCGAGTTCTTCCAGTGTAATACTTAGAATATCGGATAATTTTTCGGCAATCTTGATCAGGTGAGCAGGCTCATTGCGTTGTCCACGGAAAGGCACGGGCGTCATGTACGGGGAATCGGTCTCCAGCATCAGAGAAGAGCAGCCGATCCCGGCCGCGACTTCCAGAGGCTTTCTGGCATTACGGAAAGTGACAGCGCCACCGAGAGAAATCAGGCGGTTGCGGGACACATGTTCCAGTGCCAGTTCCAGAGAGCCTGAGTAGCAGTGCAGCACAACCGGCAGATTAAAGTTTTCCAGAATATCGAATGTTTCCTGACAGGCCTCGCGGGAATGGACTACCACTTTTTTACCCATGCGCAAGGCTATTTCCAGCTGTCGGATGAAAAAATCGCGCTGCACCGGCCTTGGTGAATAATCATAGTGATAATCCAGCCCGATCTCGCCAAGAGCAACGACTTTAGGATGAGATAGATTTTCTTCCAGCCATGTCAGGTCTTCGGAAGTAATCTTGGCTGCGTCATGCGGATGAAATCCGATCACTGCGTAAATCTGTTCATATTTCTCGCTCAATTCCAATGATTTTTCAGATGAGAGTCTGTCGAAACCGACATTGATGATGGTACTGACACCGCATTCGGCAGCACGATGAAGCACCTCGGACACCTCCCCGTCAAAATCCTTCATGTTCAAGTGGGCATGAGTGTCAATCAGTTGCATCTGCCAGTTTTTCGTAATTGCTTGTTTGACAGTACAGCCGGATCAGACCTTTGCCAAAGGCGGTCTGGAAAGCGTCCACGACCAGCGGATCGAATTGAGTGCCTGAACAGCGCTTGATTTCCTCCAGGGCGACTTCAATGGGTAATCCTTTGCGGTAAGGCCTGTCTGAAGTCATGGCGTCAAATGTGTCGGCAACAGCGATGATTCTGGCACCGAGTGGAATAGCTTCTCCGCTGATGCCATCCGGATAGCCCTTCCCGTCAAAACGCTCGTGATGGTGTTTGACGAGCAGAGTGACTTCTTTAAGAAAATCGATCGATTTGAGGATTTCGTATCCGATAACCGGATGCCTTTTGATAATGTCGAACTCTTCACCGGTCAGCCTTCCGGGCTTGTTCAGGATCTGCTCCATTACGCCGATCTTGCCGATATCGTGCAGAAGTCCGGCGTATTCCAGTTTCTTGATTTCCCCGGTTGAAAGGTTCAGTTCCTGGGCAATGGGAAGCAGGTATTCGGTGACTGCTGAAGAATGTCCGCTGGTGTACTTGTCCTTTGCGTCAATGGCAGCGGAAAGCGCACGCACAGTGGAAATGTAACTTTTTTCCATGTATTCGTACAGGTTGGCGTTTTCAATCGCGATGGCAGCCTGAGAAGCCATTACAATGGCCATTTCCAGGTCGGACTCATTAAAGGGTTTCCCGTTTATTTTATTGTTGATGGCAAGCACTCCGCTGATCTCGTCTTTGATTTTAAGAGGCACGCACACCAGAGATTTTGTCTTGTATTTTTTGCTGGAACTGGATTTACCGAAACGCTCTTCTTTCTCGATGTCTTTGATCAGGAGGTTTTCCCCGGTTACACCGACAAAACCAACGATGCTGTTTTTATCCAGCTGAATAGTGAGGGTCTTAGCCACTTCTTCGGTCATACCGCGGAAAACCTTTGGGACCAGTACGCTTTTTTCCTTGTCCAGCAAGAAAAGCGTGACAATTTCGACCTTGAGCAGGCTTGTTGCAATGTCTAAAATCATGTTCAACAATCGCTCCAGATCCAGAATGGTGTTCAAGGCCTTGGAAATAATCTGGAAGTTGTTTATCTCGATAAGTTTTTCTTCAAGCTTCTGGTTGATATCCACTAAAAAAGATTTCAGATATTTCACATCATTGAAGATGTCAATGAAGGTGATGACCAGAAGAGACATCACCCCGAACTGAAACAGGGTATATTTCTCAGGAGTGAAATTTGATGTCTGAAACAGGAATGCCAGCAGTTGGACGAAGGTCAGGGCCACCAGAAACCAGTCGATGTTCAGGGCAAGAGGGTCATACAGCAGCTGTATGATCTTGTCTTCGTTTTTCTTGATGGCAAGGGCGGTCAGATACATGGCCAGCATGAAAAAAATCAGAAATGCGGTAATCGATTTCCCTGCATCGAACAAAAGCCAGCAGCTTTCAATGGTCAGCAGCGAAAAAATTCCAAGAATGACCTTTTCCAGATTCATTTCAAGCCTCATTTTTAGTTTCATTTTCCGCGAAAAGATCCTGCGAGAAAACGATGCAGCGGTTTCTGCCGGTTTCTTTAGCGTTGTATAAAGCTCTATCGGCACATTCAATCAGGTGCTTTTTCTGGGTTGCGTCTGTTCCGAACTCCGAGATTCCCAGAGAGATGGTAATCGGCACTCTTTCGCCGCTGACAAAAAATTCGTGATTCTGGATGGATGTGCGCATGCGCTCAGCCGGGATAACCGCTTCTCCCTTAGTTACTCCGGGGCATATTACTGCGAATTCTTCACCCCCGTATCTGCAGGCGACATCGAATTCCCTGACGCTGTCGAGCATGATCTTGGCAACGGTTTTCAGGACAGCATCGCCGGTCTGGTGCCCGTAGGTATCGTTGAATTTTTTGAAGTGGTCGATGTCTGTAATAATCAGCGAGAACACGCTGTTTTTGACTCGGGCTTTTTCGATTTCAGTGTCCATGCGATTCTGGAAATAGCCGTGGTTGTATAGCTTGGTCATAGGATCAGTGACCGCCTGGCGGTAAAGCTTGGCATTGTCAATGGCGATTGCCGCATGGATGCACAAAGCCCGAAATAGAGCCAGATCTTTTTCGTCAAAAGAATTAGGGTTCTTTTTGCGGACATTGATTACTCCAAGGATCTTGTCTTTGGCAATCAGCGGGGCGGACATGAGACACCCAGCTTCAACAGCACGGCCTTTGAGTTCGGCAAATCCCGGTTCTTTGCGGGTGTCATAGATGATCAGTTCCTTGCGGATTCGCACTACCCAGCCCACAATACCTTCGCCGGGAGTGACCCTGGTCTGGCGTACGACCTCAGGTGGCAGGCCGTATGAGGCTTCGATCGTAAGGTCTCCGGTGTCATCGTCAAAAAGCATGATCGATCCGGTATCAGCGTCCAGAACCTGAATGTTCTTGTCCAGAATGCGCGTCAATGTCTGCCGGTAATCCAGAACCGATGAAATGTCCTTGGACACTTCGATCAGAATTTCCATCTCATCAATTTTTTTCCGAAGTTCATTGCGCATTTTGTCGAACTGACCGGTCAGTTCCCCGATTTCGTCGGTACTGGAAACCTCCAGATGGGTAGTAAGGTCTCCCCTGGCAATGTTCTGCGCACCGACCACCAGCATTTTCAGGGGGACCGTAAAGCTGTGCGCTAAGTACATGCCGACAATGCCTGCGGAAATTACACTGAGAATCAGCAGAAAAAACACTCTGTGCGTCATCTGGACCACTTTTTCATAGGCTTCCTTTGAATCCTGCTGAACAATAACCCCCCAGTTCACTTCCAGATAGCGTTTCAGTTCGCGGCTCGAATAATACTCTTTCAGTGGAGCGTATGCGGAAAGATGCATGGTTTCGCTGATCACGACTTCTTCTGTGCCCTTGTTTCCGCTTAATGCTTTGTGTACAACAGGATTTTCTGATGCCAGGCGGCCTATGACTTCATCCTTGTTGGAGTGTGCAAGCATACGATAGTTTTCATCCACCACATGAGCAAAACCGGTTTTCCCTATGCGGATTCTGTTGACTATGGGCCAGATTTCACGCAGGTCCAGCTTGGCAATAAGTACACCTACAGTGTTGAACAATTCGTTCCTGATCTGGAAACCCATGTAAAGATAGGGGTAGTTTTTTTCTTTGTGACTGAAGTAGACTGGGGAAACATATCCATGTATCCCGCCGAACAGGAACACCATTTTCCAGATCTGCGCTACACTTTCCAGCTTATCCCTGTTGCGGGTAGGTATGGTCAACCCCCCCGGGGCTTTCAGGATGGAAAGCCCTTCAAAATCCATGGGAATAAGGTAAATCTCCTCAAAGATTCCGAAATTTTCCACCAGAGACTTCAAGGTAAAAGTGGCTGTTGGGATATTCATTTTCTTGACATCAGGGTTTCTGATGGAAGTTTCCAGGATTGTCTGGGCGTTTTTAACGGTCTGGCTCAATTCCTGAGCCACGATATTGGCGATCTCGTAGTTCTGCTGGAGAATATTTTCTGTAATGGCTTCGCGGATTTCAATGACAGAACGAAAACCGAGGAAAAGAACAGGAATCGTGGCAATAACAATAAAAGCCACCAGCAGTTTACTGCGCAGCGGTAATCTGATTTTCTTTTCCACTTTTTCGTACCGGCTTAAAAATGTCCGTAGTTTATCAGAAAATCAATCCTGAGACAAGGGCTGTCAATGATTTTCGCGCTGTTTTTTTTCTAAAAGAAGAGTGACGAATGATTCTAAGCGCATCAGCTGCTGAGAATTGATTTTGCCGGGTCTGTCCCCTTCAAGGATGAGAACAGGGATATCAAGGGCGGGTTTCAGGAGCAGAGATTCCATCTGCCTGTGGCAGAAACTCTGTACATAATGAATGATCCCAGCTATGCCGCGCTGCTTTGTTTCGCTTCGGATATCCTTGATCCTGGAGGCGATGTCATAGGGATAGGTATAAAGGCTGTAGGCAGAAGCAAGGGATTTTCCGCGGGGAAGGGTAAACTGGCGAGGGACCTCTGAGAAAACGATCCTGGCCCCGATTTTTTCGAGTGTTTCCGGAAGATCTGTAATAACAGGGGGAACTCCGGTAAGCGCGATCGGTAAAACAGTACTCTGTGAAGGTGCTGTGGGGGCGGACGCCAAATAATTTTTCAGAGACAATTCGTAAGCTGCAGGGTCGGAATTGAAGTCAGAAGCCCCGATCATAAAAGCAAAGTAATCCCTGCTGTGCACGCTGCGCGTTTTCCACGCCAGGCGGTCGAGCTTTTTCAGTTCAAGACGCAGTCCCGCTAACTGTTCAAAGATTGTTCCGGCTCCGGTACCGGACCCGCCGAGCCAGCACTCTAAGCGGGAAATTTCTTTTTTTAACCCGGCAACGCGATTCAAGGCAGGGTAACGGAATTCAAACACTTCAAATCCTTGATCAGCCAGCAGCTCTCCGAGAGTATGGCAATTCGAACAATCGCCGGGAAAAGGGACGACTAATCTCCTGATGTGCCTGTTTTTCACAACAGAATATATACCTTTGACCCAGGAGCAGAGATTTCTGGGGAGACCATCCAGTTCAGCCTGTTCAACTAAAGCGTCCGGATCAGAGCTGCTGATAAATGTGTTGTTGAGGTCCATCGGAGAGCATCCCGCAGCAAGGACCGCTTCCACAGGGATCATGGCAGTCATTCCGATTATTTCACGCCCATCCATTTGTGCACCTGTGGAATTATTCTGACTCTGGGAAATTTAACCTGAACAGAGTCGTGCAGCATTAAAGCTTTGCGCAAAGTGTCGGAAAATGCGCTGAACTCCGGTTGCAGTACGAAAAGGCATCTGGAAAAACCTTTGAAAAAGTCCAGGTACTCCAGCAGCTCATCAAGGCTGCTTTCAGCGGTTATGACCAGTTTAAAGTAGAGCTCCCTGCAGCAGGCCAGACGAGCGAACTCAATCTGTTTGTCTAACAAACCGGCTTCCGGTTTCAGATCCATGCTGACAACATCAACCAGTTCCCGGATTGAGGAAAAGGCTTCAGGAAGAGTGCCGTTGGTTTCCAGTAAAATTTTTCTACTGCAGCCTGCCAACAATTTTTTGATGAAAGAAGCCTGAAGCAAAGGCTCACCGCCAGTCAGAGACCAGGTTTGGGTTTGGATCAGAGCAGGATGATTCAAGATGTCTCCAACGGAAATCTCGGCTGAAGGATCCCTGTG
>JAQTRI010000125.1 GCA_028711905.1 Candidatus Wallbacteria bacterium
CCAGGTCGTAAATCAGTTGTTTCACGGTTGCCCCGGGATTGACCTTGAAGCCTTCGTAGAATGAACGGTTGGCCGCGACCACCCTCAGATCCTGATCAAGAACGATCAGGGGTTCGCGCACGGTATTGATGATGCTTTCTGAATATTCACGGGCCTCATCCTGTGAAATTTTAACTGCTGCCAGCTCCCGGCGATTTTTTTCCAGCCCGTTTTCGATTTCCATCTGTATGGAGATATCCCGAAACACCAGCACCGCGCCAATCACCTGACCCTCGTGGTCGCGGATCGGAGCGCAACTGTCGGCGATCGGCCGCTCGCTGCCGTTTCTGGAGATCAGAACAGGGTGACTGGCCAGTCCCTGCGTTGTGCCGTGAGTCAAGGTTTTCATGATGGGAACGACAGAGGGCAGGCGGGTTACCTGGTTGACGAGACGGAGTATTTCTTCCGCAGGACGGCCGAGTGCCTCTGCCTGGCTCCAGCCTGTAAGCTTTTCGGCTAAGGGGTTCAAAAGCGTCACACGACCTCCGGCATCTGTGGCTATCACGGCATCGCCGATGGAATTGAGAGTGACTGAAAGCTTTTCCTCGCTGATCTGCAGGGTGAGATAGGCCTGTTGCAGCTGTTTGTTCGTGTCTTCCTGGGTTTCGAGCAGTTGCTGCGTCTCGACATGCAGACGATTTTCGAGTTTCTGCTGCGAATCACGATAGACCAGATAGGCGAATGCGAGTCCGAATGCAAGCGTCATGAAGCCGGCAATGACGATGACAACGAAAAGATAACGCATGTTCGATGTAAAATCCGTTTCGTTCCGCTCCAGCAGACTTTTTTCGATCCTGGTGAAGCTGTCCATCTCGGCACGGATCAAGTCCATCAGGCGCTTGCTCTGGATGTTACTCACATCTGCCTGGATGATCGTCATGTCATTCCTGCGGCGCAGTTCGATCGCGCGCGACATTTCCGCCAGTTGAGCAGTAATCAGAGGTTCCACTTTGTCCAGATGCTTTACAGCGGAACTGGTCGTGGTCAGCCGGCGCAGTTTTTCCAGCCGGCCGGGGAAACTGTTGCGAACTGCCTGAAACGGCTCCAGAAAAAGCTCATCCGAAGTCAGCAGATAGCTGCGTTCTCCCGTTTCTGAGTCTCTGAGGGCGGACTGCAGTTCATCCATGCAGTTGATGACAGAGGTGGTGTGCCTGCGCGCCTCAGCCGCTTCTTCGATCTGGCCGAAAGCCGAGAACAGCAGCAATACGCACAGCACAACAGGCAGGGTTGAAGCAACGAGCGTAGCCGTAATTTTTCGAGATTTTTTCATGAATCCTGCCGGAATCATCTACAAACGCTGGCCTTGAATGAAACGACTCAGGAACAATACGATCGCAACGACTAAGAGGATATGAATCAATCCTCCTACCGTGTAGCTGCTTACCAGCCCCAGTACCCAAAGAACAAGAACGACGACAGCGATTTTTTCCAGCATGGGCATCCCCTTTTTTCCTGCTGGAGGTTCACAAACTCAGCAGGCTTTGAATTTTCCCCGTAAATAGGGCTTGAACAACTATTTTATGTTGCGTTAAATTCTGCTGCTATAATATGGGGTATAACCCTACCGCAAATTGCTAAGATTAAGCACAGGAATTGTCCGATCAAGGTTTTTTCTGCTGCTTCGCTTGATCCACCTGGAAAGATTTTCTGTTTCCGCGCAAAGCGCGCGGAGCAAGGTAGGTATTTACCCCATGTACTTCAGACTGTCCGGCATCAATAATTAATAGATAGATATTATTTGACATAAGGCGGATGAGACAATATGAAAACAGAAGAGATAACTGTCATGATCAGTTTTCTGCCGGGTGCACGGAATGGATAAAAACACACTTAAGCTGCTTGTAAAACAGACACAGAACAAGCTCAAGGCTATTGAAACAAAGGAACAGCTCCTGAAGAAAGTGCCGGAGGTTTTTGCAGTTATCGAGCATGGCGATGCTGAGAAGAGCTTCAATTCTGATGAATTCGAGGATCTCAAAAGTGAAATTCTGAGTGTTGACGCCAGTTTTGTTATTACTGTTGACCCGGACAAGTATTCTGCTTTTCTATCCATAATACCCTCAGAAGGTGATGGCCGGGATGTCAAAATTCAGGATGTGGAAAAAAAGATCGATGCATTGGGGATTTGCTACGGCATAGACAATGAGGCTATTTCTAAAGCTCTGCTCCAATCCGGAGAACACCATCCAATCGATGAACAGAAAATAGCCGAAGGGGTTGTGAGAAAAGATGTCACGCCTCCGCGCTTTGTACAATTGAACCATCGGGACGGGGAGACTGTTGTTGAGTCGGAACAGGTTGATTTCAGAGATTTCTATCACCGCAACACTGTTGAAAAGGGCGATATGTTCCTTGAAATCTTTCTGTCTGAGGATGGAACTGACGGAAAAACAATTTTCGGCGTGAATATGCCTGCCATGAATTCCCGCAATAAGGAAATCAAGTTCGGCGACAATGTGGAAGTGAAGTACCTGGAAAAAAAGATGGCAGTTTACGCAAAAATTGCAGGTACGGCCGTGATCAGCGATGCACTTGTGAATATTGAACCCATGCTGACCATTGAAGGGGATGTGGATTATTCTGTCAGTAACATCAATTTTCCGGGAGATGTGCTGATCCGCGGATCAGTAATGGACAAATTTACGGTTGCTGCCGAGGGAAGCATTGTTGTTGGGAAAAATGTTTACGGTGCGCACTTGATTGCCAAAGGCAACATCGCCATCGGAAACGGGATCATCGGCAGGAGCAAGAGTGTAATTCACGCCGAGGGCAATGTGACAGCGGAATTCATGGAAAACGCCTATGTGGAAAGCTACGGCAATATAGATGTAAAAGACGCCATAGTCCAGTCTACTGTGTTCGCTCAGGGCAGCATAACGATCGCTGGAAGGGGTGTTGTGATTGGCGGCAAGATCGTGGCAGGCGAAAAAGTGGTGTGCAGAATTTCAGGCTCAGAATTCGGCGTAAAAACCATGATCGAAGTTGGAGCGGATTTCGTAAAATCAAAAAAGATCCACGAACTGGAAATCCAGGAACGGCTTTACAATGAAAGCATCCCGGACATGAAATCCGCTTTCACTGACTTCAGCAAAATCCTGCAGAATGATCCGGATTCGCTCAGTCCGGAAGAAAAAAACATGGTAATCACACTGGCCCGCAAGCTCAAAGAATACAGTGCAAAACTGGAAGAAGTGCTGGCTAAAAAAGCGGAATTGACAAAAGAGTCGGCAGCAGCACTCAAAGCTGAAATCTCTGTAACTGATACAACTTTCCCGGGTACTGTCATCACAATCGGCAGTTGCAAAAAAGCGATAACCTCAGTCTATAAAATGGCCCGCTTCCGTCTCGATCCGGACAAAAAAGAGATCGCTCTCGCAGCAGCAGTCTGAATAGATTTTCCCGATTCTATTGAATTTGAAGTGCCTCTTTGGAAGACGGGTTGATTTTTTCTGAGAAAGTGATTGATGATTTTTCCGGCAACAGGCCTGTTTGAATCCACTGCCTGCTGTCGCGGGATGCGGCAGCAGGCAGCAATGCACGGGTCAGTGGAATGTTTTTAGTTCGGGGTTACGGTCAGGTTATTTTCAACACTCTTTACGCCATGAATGTCGCTGACATACTTGGTCACCAGGTCTTTTTCCGCCTGGTTCTTCGTCTTGCCGGTCAGCGTGACCTTTCCCTCTTTGATGGTCAGATCTGTCGTCAGCATGCGGGTGGACCGGTGGAACAGCAGCGCGCTTTTGACCTGAGCGGTAATGGAGGCATCATCGATGATCTGAATCATGGTACGGGTATCTTTCTTCGGAGGAGCCTTGGCAATGCTCATCTCATTGGTTACGCTTTCAACACCATCGATATCCTGGGCGAATTCTGTAGTCAGATCTTTCTGTGCTGTGTTGCCGGCTTCGCCTTTAAGTGTAACGCGACCGTTTTTAACGATCACCTCTGTGTTGAAACCGCTGACGCTGCGGTGGAAAAGCAGAGCCATTTTCACTTTCATGCCGATCCAGGAGTCCGACTTGTCGGGAGTCTGTTCGCCTTTGTTCACAATGCGGTTGTCCACGCTGGTTACGCCGGGTAATGCTCCGGCCGTATCTCGGGCAATGTCTTTATGAGACTGATAGGGCACATTGCCGGTCAAGGTGACTGCGCCGTTCTCGGAACTGATTTTGAGGTGGTCATCCTTGAGAAATGCCGTGTAAACATAAGTTTTAATGAACTGGGATTCGATCTCAGCGTCTGAAGCAAGTTGCATGTTCGTGTTGTTTTTCATGGTTGTCCTTTTGAATTTTTTTGGCAGCTGATGCAGGATCCAGCTGGAGTTCTCATGAACTCTGAAATTTCCGCTGATCTCCTTTCCCCCGCCGGATGGTTTGAATTAATAATTATATGTTAACGCATAGGAAAGGTATTTTTACATGGGGTGAAACCCTACCAGGGAAAATCTCTGTGCTGATTTGAGCTGCGGTGAGTGCCGGGCTCAGCCGATCTCAACCATCGATGCATCCGAGAGCGCCCAGAAATTCCGGTCGCTGCGGCACATGGATTCTGATACCGGGAAAGGATGATGCGATCAGTTCGGACAGGGCTGGACTGTTGGCGATGCCCCCGCTCAGGACGATGTCGTGAGAGAGCATGGCTGCGATCCAGGGCCTGATCCGCTGAAACATGGCCAGCATTACTCCAGAGGCGATTTTCGCAACCGGGGTTCTTCCCGCCAGCAGGCTGATGATCTCCGACTCGGCGAAAATGGCACAGGTGGAAGACAGAGGGGCTGCCTCTCCGGAGGAGTTCAGCAGCTGATCCAGGGTGATTCCGAGCGCTTCAGACGCAGTTTCCAGGAATTTTCCGCATGATGCGGCACACTTGTCATTGGTCAGGAAATCGTCCGGCAGGCCGTGTTTCACCCGCACGACCTTGGTGTCCTGTCCGCCGATGTCTAAGAGCGTGAAGCCGGTAAGACCGGTTGCGCGGGAAGCTCCACGGACATGGGCCTGGATCTCGGGTATTACCTCTGCCCCGGGGATGTCGAGAGCATAGCGGCCATAGCCGGTAGCCCGGACTTTCTCTCCCTTGAAGCGGGCTGTGAAGTCATCGAAATTGCGGTAAAATTCGATGGTCGGGACCATGCTGAAAATCAGCGTCCCCGAGCTTGTGACGATTTTCACAAAGCGGCTGCCAAGGTCAATGCCGGTCATGGCGCGATCTTCAGAATGTCGGTAACTGCATTGATGATAAACTGCACGGCCAGAGCCGCCAGAATCATGCCCATCAGTCTCCCAAGCACATTCAAACCGGTCCGGCCCAGAATGGCGATCAGGCGCAGGGAAAAAAGCATTACCAGAGCCGCCAGGCCATAAGAGACCAGGACAGAGGCGAATACCAGCAGGTAATTGGCCGGAGTCTCGTGTCTGGAAGCGAACATGACAATGGTGGCAATGGTTCCCGGGCCGGAGATCATGGGAATAGCTAATGGGAAAACCGACAGGTCTTCGTGATGCAGGGCTTCCTCCTGCTCGTCCGGAGACGACCGGCTTTTACGGGGCTGGGCATAGATCATATCCAGCCCGATCAGGAACAGGAGAATGCCGCCGACAATGAACACAGCATTATAACTGATCTCCAGGTAATGGAAGATGTATTTGCCGAAGAACAGGAACAGCAGGGAAACGAACATCGCAACAGTAAAAGACTTCAAGATGATGCGGATCTGTTTTTTTCGCTCGAAACGACCGGCCAGAGTAATGAAGATCGGGGCCAGGCCGAAAGGGTCCACCACTGTGATCATGGTGATAATGACTGTCAGGGCATAATCGTATGTTAGCAAGAACGGCCTCCGGCAGAAGTGTAGCAGAAACGGGACTCAGCAGGCAAACCGGTACCTGCCGGCCTTAGAATTGAAAAAGGATAGTGGTCCTGCTAAAATTGGCTGGTGGGATAAAGCTGGAGAGGAATATGGGTAAAAGTTATCATCGCGATGAGATCAAGGCCGGTTTTTATATTTTGACGGCAGCAGGGGCGCTGGTGCTTCTGCTGCTGGCGATTTCGCACCAGGGCGGGGTTGGTCCGACCAAGACCTTTCACGCGGATTTCAAGTTTATCAATGGAGTGCAGGAAGGCGCTGTTGTGCGTTTCGGCGGCATGAAGGTCGGCGAAGTTTCCAAAGTCACTTTTTCTCCGGACGACTGCACCATGATCAGGGTGCAGTTCAAAGTGCTGGAGGAAGTACCGGTCAAGCAGGATACCATTGTAGCCATCAATGCCATTGGTGTGATGGGTGATTATTATCTGGAGATCATTCCAGGCACCAAGGATTCTCCTGTGCTCAAACCGGGTAACCTTGTCGCTTCCCTGACTTCTCCCAGACTTGACGAGCTGTTCCGTGACATGGGAAGCATTGCCGGAGAGGTCAAAGAGATCACCGGCGCGCTGGCCATGGACCTGAAAGAGGTGCTGGACGATGAAGCTAAAGCGCACATCCGGAGCATTGTCAGTCGCGGGGACGAGCTGGCGGCCAAGTTGGACCGGCTGGTGGAGAACATGAACTTAGTGACAGGAGACGAGAGTCGGCTGAAATTTAAAGAGGTGCTGTCTAATTTCAAAGATTTCAGCGGTGTTCTCAAGGAAAAGTCCGATCCTGTGATGACATCCATGGAAGGGCTGCTGTCCCGCTTAGACAAGGTGACAAAAGATAATGAACAGCAGATCGACAGCATGCTGAAAAAAATGAGTTCGGCAATGGCCAATATCGAGGACATCACTTCATCCCGCGATGACATCAAAGCCATGCTCGCCGACTTGCGCAAAAGCGCGTCCAGCCTGGAAGAGGTAATGAGCAGGAACAAGGGCAATCTCAGCGATGCCATTCACAATCTGCGGATCTCTTCTGAAAACACTAAGGATTTCACGCGCAAGATCAGCCAATATCCATGGACTTTGATCTGGAAATCAAGGGTCGAGCCGGATTATGCACCCAAGGCAGATAGGTAGAGGTTGTTGAAAACAGCCAACCTGCTTTGTCCCGCTCATCCCTCAGCCGGTTCTGCAATCCTGTAATGACCTGTGATCAGAAATTCAAACAGCCGGTTTTCTTCCTGCGCGCCTGATCCGATGTTGTGGATCACCAGAGGTGTTCCTGCACGGTTTTTCCGGTCGCTGACGATCATGATGTGCGCGAGGTTTCCGGGAAGCAGGCATGTGACTAAGTCTCCGGGAAGATAATCGAGGGCATTGTCTGTGACAGGCAGCTTCCAGCCCTGTCGCGCAAAAAAGGTCTGTAAATTAGGGACCCGCCGGTGATCGATGTTTCTGTCAGGCTTGGAGAGCCCCCATTTTTTCGGGTAAACGGCGAAATTTTCCAGCATGTCTTCATGCACCATCCGCTGAAGGTCAAGGCTCATGGCAGCGCGCATGGCGCGGATCACGACATCAGTGCAGACCCCGCGATCTATCGGCACATCGCCGCCGGGATAGGAAAGAGCGCAGTAGCCGGGATCGTAAAAAAGCGTGACCCCGATCTGCGAACGGGCTGCAGCGGCAACATCTTCTCCGGTATCTCCGGCCCTGACCACCAGAGCCGAGAACAGCAGGCAAAGCACGATCATGGAACATCCACGGCGCAGTATGGCAACAGGCTTCATAAAGGCGATTCTACAGCAGTCCAAGATTCAGGCCGGCAGAAGTTTTCATGGTGTCGGTTTACAACAGTGCCTTAATGAGCAGAAGTCCGGGAGGATTTTCTGGCTGGCCTGGTTTTCTTCTCGGCCAGCGCTGATTTGACATAGGCCTGCCATTCGGAAGGCGTCATACTCAGCAGGTCGCTGCTTAACTTGTCGCGCGCATCGCGCATCATACGGACAGAATCGAACTTCTTATTTTTCATAATCCAGTACCTCTCTGGGGCTCCTGATTTCGAGCATCGGAAAACCGAATTTCACATTGATGGAATTGAATCCATGGATGCGAGGCAGATTTACGATGTGTTTGAAATTCCAGCTTACCAGCACATCAACTCTGCAGATGGTGGCAACGGCTATGTGAGAAGCGTCAGCGATCTGCTTCCTGGTAATGACCCTGGCCTTAAGGTATTCGTCTGCAAGCATGCGGCTGGAAGCGTTAAGTTCGACTGCTTCATGAGGGAAATCCACAAGCAGGTTCCGGACTTCAGCAGGTGCTGAACGCAATTCAAGTTTTGTCAGGTCGGAAACAACTGCAATGTAATGTTTTGCGGCGAATCTGTCCATCAGTTCCAGCGAGTGTTCTCTGAACTCGTCGTCCAGACAGCCGCCGATCACTGAAGTGTCGATATAGATTCTGGGTCTAAGAATCACGCATAAATCCTTTTCGTTATGCTAACATTCACACCTGATTCTGTCAAAATGCAATTCCCCCGCTGTCAGAACCCGGTAAACCGCGCTGCATGCTACCCGGATTGGCGATCTATCTCACCAGTTACAGGGACTGCACTGGATCAGAGTATAAGCCATACACTATGTTCCCGATTGTGTCATTGCTCGTTTTCCCCTGGATATGGATTTGCACTATTATTTTCCTCAGATTGCGACTCTGAGATTACTTGGCAGCAGCGCTCGCCGGGTGCACGATCGGCATCGTTTGCGGATGGACAGCCGAAAATTTCAGCAGATGCGGGTGCCGGACCTGTTTTTATCGATTTCCCCGGGATTTTCGGGTCGGTTCTTGATGTCCTTTCCGTCAAATCCAATGTGCTGTTAGGCAAAATCGGGTTGCACCTGCCGCTCAGTTGCTGCGCAGGAATTTTTCCCGGAATTCTTTCCGCGCTGATCATCACCTGGTATCTGCGTTTTCTGCAGGGACATCCGGATGGACAGGTCTGGAAGCATCTCAAATCCCTGGTGCGGAGAAACCCACCGACCGCTGACCTTTGTCCTTGACAAATGGCTTCATTCCAGTATAATTGAAAGCGGACCGAGAGTATAAAAAGGAGAAAGTATGCAGTATAGACGACTTCCCTTTTTATATATTTTTCTATTTTCTTTCAACATATTATACGCATCCCCCTTCACCTGCTTTTTCAACTGGCCGGCCGGG
>JAQTRI010000126.1:0-2665 GCA_028711905.1 Candidatus Wallbacteria bacterium
TCCGGGCAGGGTCTTGTCGTGAGTGAAATGCTTCTCGATAATGGATGCGCCGAGAAGCACCGCTGTTTCGCAGATTCTCATATCAGCTGGTTCTGTGTGGTCTGAGTATCCGATCGCCAGATCAGGAAATTTCGCCCTGAGGTCAGTGATCATGCCCAGATTGGCGCAATCTTCCGGGGTGGGATAGTTGAGCACGCAATGCATGAGCGCCAAGGGATTGCCGAATTTCCTGATCCAGGAAACAGCTTCTTCGATTTCGTAAAGATCTGAGGCCCCTGTGGACAAAAGGATGGGCTTGCCCAGTCCGCAGATGAATTCAATGAACGGCCGGTTTGTGATGTCGGATGAAGAGATCTTGAACACTTCCATCATGCTGGTGAGGTAGCGCGCGGATTCCAGGTCAAAAGGTGTACTGAGAAACTCGATGCCTGAACGGTCGCAGCATTCTTTCAGATGCCGGAACTCGCTTTCTCCGAACCGGTCGTATCTGCGGAACAGCTCGAACTGAGAGGTTGTAGGTTCTTTTCCGGTGTCCCAATAAGAGGGTGAGTGCTTGGACGCTAAAGTTTCAGCCTTGTACGACTGAAATTTGATGGCGTCAGCCCCTGCTTGTGCAGCTTCGCGGATCAGGCGTTCGGCCAGTTCGAGAGATGTTTCGTGATTAACCCCGGCTTCTGCAATGATGCAGGGTCTGGTCACAGGGCAGGAAGCTTTGTCGAGAATGACTTGTTTTAATTTCATGCTTTTGCTCCAAAAGCTTTGATGATTTCACGATCCTCGGATGAGGGAGTCAGGTTGAGACTAAGCAGTCTGACATAATCGGCGTGAGTGTCGAGGTCGAGTTTCAGTTCCGGCCTCGCAAGAAAGGGGTCGTCAGGGTTGAAGGTGCCTATGCTGAAGAGGTCCAGCTGATCCCATATGTAGTTGAAAACATGCTCGCGCTGTGATTTTTTTTTCGCTTTCTTTCGAATCAGTTCCAGGGTCTCGATTGTGACCATTTCCGCTCCCAGCCCGTCAGGAAAGGAGTTGCCGCGCGGAACATGATTGTATGCGTAATCAAAGGAACCGGACAGGAAAAATTCCACCAGCCTGTCGACCTGCACCGGCGAGATAAGAGGGTTGTCCGCGCAAACACGCACGACATGGGTGGCGCGGCAGGCATTGGCAGCCAGATGAAAGCGCTCCAGAACATCGTTTTCCGGTCCCAGGAAAACATTCGCTCCCTGGTTTCGCAGGTATAAGGCCATTGCCTCATTGTCCGAAGTGTCAGGCAGGGCGAAGATCAGGCAATCAATGAGAGAAGCGCGCTTCATGCGAAGGAACACCCAGCCGATAACTGGAAAACCGTGAAGGCAGAGCATCATCTTGTTGGGCAGGCGCGCTGATCCCATGCGCGCCTGGACAATAGCCGCGATTTTCCTCATCAGGTCAATCCTCCAGCAGATCCAGAATCAATTTTACAACTTTTGCCTTGTTTTTGGAAAAACTGAATCTGCTGACGCGGTCGAACAGCTTCCTTCTATGCCTGGTATTGCCAGCGAGTTTTTTGAATTCCCGCTCCAGCAGGGGTTCTGTCAGTCCTTTTGTATATACTCCGAGGTTGACAAACCCGTTTTCCGGGCAGGAAAATCTGTGCGTGCTCTCACGCAGGTGCTGTGAAACGATGATTGAAGGGATGTTCATGTGCGCCAGCTCGTAAACTGTGCGTCCGTTGGAGGAGATAGCGACCTGGCACTTTTCCATTACCCCGGAGATCACGCCTGTGGCGCATGTGAAAACTATGCCCCGGTAACCGCAGGTGTCGATCAGATTCTGGAGTTTGTCGCCATAAGGGTATGCGGGTCCGGCAACAATGTAAATCATGATTCCCGATTTTATGCAGTATTCAAGAACAGTCATCAGAGCCATGCTGGTAAGGTCTTCCTTGTCAGCGCCGCCGAAAGTGATGAGCAGGGAATCGATGGTTTTCCTGAATCTGTGGGGCTTAGCCTCGCTGAACTCGTCTCTCAGAAAAAAGTGCTCATGTCCCCAGAGGATGTTGTCGCCCGGAAGGGAAGGATTTTCATAGATTTCATTGATGACGACATCAGCCTGACGAGTGCCTGAACCCAGGTCTTCGAATGAAACTACAGATGCGCCGGATTTTTTCAGTTTTCTGATATCACAGGATCTGGTATTAAGAGCATCACTGATCAGCAGGTCCGGCTTGAGCCTGATGATCTCTTCAGTGATTGAAGGCTCTGGAAAGGATCGTACCAGAAAATCATTGCCTGCGGTGCTGTTGACCATTAGCGAGTGGTCTTCTGAGCAGACCAGAATCAGTTCGTGGTCGGTGATCTCATGCGCCAGTGACAGGGCTCTGTATACATGTCCCAGCCCGACTTCAACCGAGGCGATGACATGAAAGACTATGCGTTTTCTGCGCAGCAGTTTTTCACAGATCCACCAGTCCTGATAGCTTCTGATTTCCACACCGCTGTCATCCAAGATCCAGGGGAAAAATCTTTCGCGCAATTTAACCGAACCTGTCCTGAACATGGCAAAGGCGCGTATTTCCTTCAATAACCCGCCATTGCCGGGTATGGCGACCGGATGAAAACCTGTGCTGCCACTGGGAGCCCATGTGCGGCCACAGGTTTCTCTGACTGTGACAAGCACATCGCAA
>JAQTRI010000126.1:2675-9060 GCA_028711905.1 Candidatus Wallbacteria bacterium
GACCCAAAAAAATATTCGATGGCGCGACTGATTTCCACGGCCGGAACAAGAGGGGCATAAGGCCAGAGAATCAATACAGGAAGGCAGGGGGCTAAGGTTTTGCTGATGACAGCCTGCATTTCAGCGAGTTCCTGGCCGGGATGCAGGCGCATGTGCCTGTCAAAGTGCGTCTTTACGCTGTGGCGGTCGCAAATCAGGCGGATTTCTTCAGAATCAGTGAATACAGTCACTCTTTTCCCTGATACGATTGTCAGCGCTTTATCCAGTGCGCGCTGGATCAGGGTGACACCTTCCAGTTTCTTGATCAGGTCATCGCTGAAAGCGACATTTTTCTTGATTGCAGGAATAATGACAAGAAGGTCATCTCTGCCGGATTTCATTCAAGACTTCCCTGGCTGACTGCAGCATGTATGCGAACTGCTCTTCAGTCATCCACTGGTGGAAAGGAAAGGAGATCATATTGTCGAAAAGATCGTCTCCTTGAGGGCAGTCGGCATAGCCGAATCCCAGCTTCCGGTATAAATCGTAGCGATTGAGAGGATAATACTGCACAACGCACTGGATTCCTTTGTTCAGAGCCATTCTGCGGATGAATTCATCGCGGATGTTTCCTATGGCTTTGCCGACCAGCAGGTGATAGATGTGGCGGTCTGAATCGACCCGGTGGAAAACGATCTCCGGATAGTCCTGAAGACCATCGATAAAGGCGAGGGCGCGTCTGCGGCGGTCTCTATTGATCGCGTTTATCCGGTCGAGCAGGGCTGTTCCAAGAGCGCATTCCACTTCACCGAGGCAGAAGTTGTTGGGCATGAGGGGAATTCCGTCAAGTTCGGGCAGGTCGACATTACCCATGGCAGGCAGCCAGTAATCCTGCCTGGCAAAGTTGAAATCGCAGTGACCGTTATGGCGGAGCATGGGCACCAGACTGGCCAGGGAAGGGTCTTTCACTGCAAGCATTCCACCCTCGCCGAGAGTCGTGATGTTTTTATGCGAATGAAAGGAAAAAATACCGAAATCTCCGAAGGTTCCGGCTTTTCTGCCTGAAAGCTCCGCTCCAATGGCCTGGGCTGAGTCTTCCACTACAAGCAGGTTGTGCTTTTCTGCCAGTTCCATGATCTCAGGCATGTCCGCGACAAAGCCGTAAAGGTGTACCACGACAATGGCTCTGGTTCGGGAAGAGATCAAACGGGCGAAGGTCTGCGCATTTGCGACCCGTGTCTCAGGGTCGATGTCGGCCCAGACCGGAGTGCCACCCTTTTTGATGAACGGATAGCAGGAAGCAGTGAATGTGTGAGATGGGATGATAAATTCATCACCAGGCTGGAAGCGGCATAGCATGGCTGCGATCTCCAGACCAGCTGTGGCATTGCACAGAGCGAAGCATTTCCGGTCATTCCCGAGAAACGAGGTGAACTTCTCTTCGAAACTGTTGCGGAATCTTCCCTGAGTAAGGGGATCGGCGCTGCGCATGGCATCCGTTGCGATGCGTATTTCATCTTCAGTATAGGCGTGTCCCCTGTTGCTGAAGTGTATTTTGTACGACATGTCCCCTCCGGATTCAGATGGTTTCGAAGATGGAGCGCAGTTTTTTCCTTGTGAGCATGTCCTTGAAACTGTCTCCAAGGGCGTTGGATAGAGGTTTTTCATGGATGACTGTAGCATTGTACAGCTGTTCAAAGCCTGATTCGTCCAGTCCTGAGCATACTCCGCGAGGAAGCGTGATCTCGTGGGATTTGAGCATTCCCCTGAATTCTTCGACTTCTGCCGGGTAGAACTCCTCAAGAGCATTGAGAGCTAAGCAGTTTCCAAGGCAATGGTGAATGTGGAGTACAACGCTCAATCCCGCTGACACCGGATGCACGACACCGACAAAGGAATTGGCAATGGCGCAGCCGCCGAGATACGAGGCTACCATGAGCTTTTCCCGGTTTTCCGGGCTCAGCATGTTTCCAGTCTGAAACACTTCGCGGGAAAGTCTGAGTGCCTGGTCGGAAAAGGCGTCCCCCACCGGGTGGCGGAATCGCCCGTGAAGGGACTCGATACAGTGAATATATGTATCCGCGCCTGAGTAAAAATATTGTTCGCTCGGCACTGTGGCGGTCAGATCAGGATCGAGTACAAGCTGGTCGAAGACTGTGAAATGGCTGTTCATACCAAGTTTCAGGCCGCTCGCGGCATTGGTCATAACACAGGTCCTGGATGATTCCGCTCCAGTTCCCGACAGTGTCGGGACCCCGATTTTGTGCACTCCTTTTACTTTAACCAGGTCCCAGCCCTGATAGTCCTCAGCGTTTCCGCCGTTTGTCAGGAGATTGGACAAGGCCTTGGCAGTGTCAAGGGTGGTGCCTCCGCCAATGCCGACAACAGCAGCAGGAGCGAACCCATCGCTTTCCAGGCTGTTGCGCAGCGCGTTGATTCCACTGGTAGTAGGTTCATCAGTGCTGTCTATAAATATCAGGCGGTCCTGCCCGGAAACAGGCAGGACTGAATCCAGGCCTTTCGAGCGGAAAAAATGGTCTGCCAGGAACAGCACCGGTCCTGACCCCGAAGCCGGATTGTGCTGCAGCATATCCTTCAGATGAGTGATTGCGCCCCTTCCGAAAAGGTAATCCGGAACATTGCGGGAAGTTTTTAACACTTGGGGAACCTCCGTAAAAATCGACAATCAGCCTGCCATTGCCGACAATTATTCTTACAGAACATATTACAAAACTTAATCACTGTCAACCACTATGCATTAAAGGGGTTGGATCGACAGCTGCCCGGGCGTGCCGGGAATGTAATCCAGATAAGAGCTCCACTTGATAGTGATTGTGCCGGACGGCAGTCGCGGCAGGGGAACAGAGAAATCTTTCTTTGTCTGGCGCAGGAAAACCCGCCTGATTTTTATAAGTTCCCCGTTACGGTCAGAGACCTCGAATTGGGCCGGATAACGCCATGAGGTAGTGTTTACAGCCACAAGGTTCAGTTCCGGTTCATCCTCTGTGCCTGCAATTTTGCCGGTGATTTCCAGCTGGGCTTCTGCCCGTTTTCCGATGGCAAGGTAGATTGGAACGCGCATCTCCACTACCCAGTCAATGCTGGTCACGACACTGCCGAGCTGTGTCTGGTCAGGAGAATTATTAAACTCGACCACAGGTGTGAAAACAAGATTGGCGCGGAATTCACCCGGCTGGGAAAACCTGGGGTCGGATTTGACCGAAAACCGCAAACTGCGCCTGGAGACCGGGGATAGTTTCATGATTCTCGGGCTGAGAACCACCAGATCGGATATATCCTCAACAATTGTGATTTCAGTTGTCAGCCGTTCTCCGAGGAACAGTTTTTCCGGAGGAAAAAAAACGCAATTTACCTGCATGCGATAGGTTATTTCAGTGTCATTGGCGATTGTGACAAGTCCTGTCATGCTCCCTGGTCCTGTCAGTTCGACGATAGCCGGGGAGACAGTGTAACTGTCGATCAGTTCAGCCATGGAAGGGGCTGCGAGGCAGAAGCAAAGGAGCACAAAAAAAAGAAATGGTGTTTTCAACATCTCAGAACATTGTACAGTAAACAGTGAACAGTGAACAGTAAACAGTGAACAGTGAACAGTGAACAGTGAACAGTAGGGGCGAATAACCATTCGCCCGAATGTGTAGGGGTCGATTTTAAATCGCCCCGCAATCCCGGGGAATTGTAGAGACGCGCTATAGCGCGTCTTTTCCAGGGGATGTATTCAGCGTAACGCGGGAAAGCGGATAAGCGGTTATGTGCAGCGCAGGGGGCCATTCACCCGAATGGGTGTGTCAATGATAAATAACCGTGAAGGTCTGCTGCGCTGAATAATTGCCATTTGTCTGCCAGGCAGCGACTGTAAGCGTGGCTCCGACAAAAACCTCGGCAAAACCAGTCACTAAGAAAGTCGAATAAGTTAAATCCCCGGCACCGGTTCCATCGCCGATGCGGAAAGACCCCACAGGCATGCTGGAAGAGCCTGATATCAGCTCTGTGGCTGATCCGGTGATTGAACAGTCCACCTGCAAACCGGTTGTGCCGGTAATTGTAAATTTAGCCGGAATTCCCCATAAATCACCGACTTTGGGCTGCACAGTGATCGTCTGCACCATGGATTTGGCCATGATGTCCTTGAAGATCAGGTCACTTTCACGGATGACTCCGATACTGCCCTTGATTTTAACGGAAATGTCGAAAGAAATGTCACCTGCCAGGGCATTGCTGATCATGCATGTCATAAGGAACAAAAACAGGGATAAGCGCATGCTGACCTCCGGATTTTATCCATCTCTGAACAATTTATAGCTTAAGGCGGGGGGAAAATCAAGAAGTGGACAAGCGCTTTACCGCTTTTCCACTTTACCCCTTAAACGCTTTTACTGTTACTGCTGAATAGTAATTTGACCCGGGGCTCCTGCAACATTGTCCATATAGGGTTCCCATTTCACGAGCAGCGCACCTTCCGGTTCGCGGGACAGTTCAATAGACACATCGCGCTTTGTCTGGCGCAGAACCACTTTTCTGCTGCTGCCGATTTTGCCTGATTTATCATAGACATTGAACTCCACCGGATAACGCCACACAGTTTCATTACCGACATCCAGCCTGACAAAATGTTTGCCGTTTTCCTGGGTCAGAACGCCATTTGCTGTGATCCCGGCAGGCCCGCGCTTGCCAATGGTGACATACACAGGAAGGCGGATCTCCAGGATCCAGTTGATACGCATGGAAACACCTTCAGAATTGACCCCTGGTTCGGGCTTTTTGTCGGGCACAGGCTTGAACACGAGATTAGCGCGATATTCACCAGGTGGCCGCCTGACACCGTCAGGCTTGACAGTGAAGCGCACTTTGCGTTTCTGGCCTGCAGGGAGATTAATGACCCTGGGGCTGACCACAACTAAACCGGCGATGTCTTCAGTGCCTGCCACATCAGGCTGGGTGTGCACTCCTGCAAAGATCTCCTCTGGTTTGAAATAAGACACTTCAATATTGATGCGATGCGGCTGATCCGAATTATTCTCCACATTGAAATAACCGCTGATTTCACGGTCAAGATCCACTTCCAGGATGGGCGGGGAAACAGTATAATTGTCTATGATGTCCGCAGCGGAAATGTTGATTACCCCTGCGAACAGGATCAATGCTGCCAGATACAGCGGTTTCATTAGCCACCTCCAGGAAATGCAGGATGTTTTCTAAGATTGCTTCCACCCTGTCAACACAATATAGCACAAGTATCAGGAAAAGAAAAAACCCCGGTGTTTACCCGGGGTTTGTGACCGGAAGACAGATAATTACTGATAGATTACTGTGAGGGTCTGATCGCCGGTATAATCGCCGTTGGTCTGCCATGCGCCGACAGTAATGGTTGCGCCGATGAAAACATCTGCTGCGCCACCGGCTAAAGTCGGGCTATATTTTGCGCCACCAGTACAGGCAACGCCTGCGTCAGTGCCGTCTCCCATGCGCCAGTCGCCGATTGGGATGTTGGCTCCGCCGCCGTTGTCGAGCTGAACCAATGCACCGGTGATTGTGCAATCCACAACAGCTGCCGGCGTTCCGGTAACTGTGAACTGGGCCGGGGTGCCGTTGGGGTCTGCGGTGTCGGGATCGACTTTGATCGGCTGAACAGCGGCTGTGGCTGTGACATCATCGTATACCAGGTCATCCACCTTGAGCAGTCCGATGCCACCTACGATCTTGACCTGCACCTGAAAATCAGAATCAGCTGCAAAAGAAGAGCTGATTAGAACCAGGACCAGACCGAGCGAGAGCAGCAGTTTCATACATACCTCCTCATTTTATAGAATTTACAGACATTGTTGCCATCTCTGATTTAAATATAACACAAATCAAAACAAAAGGCAAGTATGTGCGAAAAGCGATGTGGGACAGGGGAACAGGAAGTAGGGGCGAATAATTATTCGCCCGAATGGTAATGGGTAACAGGTAATTGGTAATGTGCAGGGTAGAACAATTCCGCATATCCTTTTCCTCAATAACTGACAGTCAGTCTGTTGGTGCCTGTATATGTTCCAGGGGGCTTGCCGACAGTAATCACGGTTTGCGCGCCGATATACAGATCCATCACCCCTGGGGACGGGAAAACAAAGGAATGAGGCAGGGCGAACGGACCTGATGATCCGTCTCCCACACGGAAATTATCGACAGTCAGATTGTTACCGCCTGATGTCATGGTGATGGAGGAGTTCTGCAGGCTGACATTGAACACCTGAGCATCGGCACCGTCTGTTGTGAAATGGGCTGAAATTCCTCCGTAAGCGTTGGATGTGTCGTCAGCTGTGACTGTAATGGTCTGGTCTCCCTGCAGCGGTAAAGGGGAGGCGATCGAGCCAAAAGACAAGTCGCGTCTTTTGTTGAGCACCAT
>JAQTRI010000127.1:0-3746 GCA_028711905.1 Candidatus Wallbacteria bacterium
GGGTTTTTCCGGTGTTTTTCCCTGCATGCGCAGCATCTGCATCAGGTAGGGGGACATGTCGCTGCCTGTTACCGGCAGAAAAGATAGAATGCCGACTTTTTTCCTTTCCCGTTGCAGAAGCTCCGAAATCATCTTGGAAATGTCGTATTCTACGAATTCCTGGCGGTTCGGCTCAAAGAACTTGATAACTTTCTCCCGGCCCAGTTCTGTAACCGCAGCCAGTCCGAAGAAAAAACTCTCTTCCTCAGACAGCTGAAAACGCTGAATGCCGAAGCGCAAGGCTTCATCTTCTTCCGGACTGAACGGCCGCGGATCAATCACTTCCAGTTTCAGGCGTCCACCTGACAAACCGGCGTATTCTTCCAGCAGGTCTCTGACATACAGGTAATAATTGTTCCAGAAACGGATCTGCTCCGGCCCTTTGCGGGAAGCGACGCGGGAATAATACAGTTTCAGCGTGATCGGCTGGTTGATCTTGGATATGATGCTTTTTGTGCCCTGAGACAATGAATAGAGATTGAACTCTGTCAGGTCGCAGAATCTGGTGTGTCCGAATATTCTTCCGGTAATCATTACTGCGCAGAGCGTGATAACTGCTATGCAGAGAATGGCACATATCGTGCGGGTTGTCGTGTTCATGCGGCCTTCCTTTCTTCGATCAGCAGGATGCTGGCGCTCAGCCATCCGGCTGTAAGGAGGACGAAAAAGAAGATGTCGCGGAGCTCAATGACACCCCTCAGCACAGCCTCGAATCTGGTGCGGATCGACAGAGTTTCCATGGCCTCGGCCAGTCCTGATGAAAATGTCCCTGCCAGTAAGCGCAGCACATTCGGACTGCCGGCGTAAAGGAACAGGCCGCAGGCCACAATGGATAGTATAAAAGCTATGACCTGGTTTTTCGTGGCTGCCGAAAAAAAGCTGCCGATGGCCAGATATACCCCGGCTAACAGCAGACTGCCGATATAACCGGTAATAATCGGACCCGGGTCAGGGTCTCCGAGATAAGCCACGGTTATCACCATGGGAAAGGTCAGGAAGAGGGCCAGGGCCAGCACGGTCAGTGCTGCCAGAAACTTTGCCAGCACTGCCTGGGTGGTGGTAAGGGGCAGTGTGAAAAGCTGCTCGATCGAATTGGTGCGGCGCTCCTCGGCCCAGAGCCTCATGGCTATGGCAGGAACGAAAAAGAGAAACAGCATGGGCATGTGATCAAAGAACTGGCGCAGGGTTGCCTGCCCTGCTTCGAAAAAACCGGACTGGAATGAGAGGAAACCACAAAAGAAAAGAAAAATGACTAAGAATACATAAGCCACGGGTGTGGCGAAGTACCCCTTAAGTTCCCGTTTGTATATGCTGATCAAGCCGTCCATTTTTCCCTCCTCATGCTTTCCTGGATTCAGGTCTGGTTGTGAGCCTGCGGAAAATCTCGTCAAGGCTTCCGCCCTCTTTTTTCTGGATCTCGCTGGGCGTTGTGTCGATGAGCACACGGCCTTCGGCGATGATGATCATGCGGTTGCAGATGGCATCAACTTCCTCCAGGATATGCGTGGACACAATAATGCATTTCTGCGGCGCCAGTTTTTTGATGAGCTGCCGCACCTGATACTTCTGGTTCGGGTCAAGTCCGTCTGTCGGCTCGTCAAGGACCAGAACCGGCGGATCGTGCACCAGTGCCTGGGCCAGGCCGACACGGCGCCTGTAGCCTTTTGACAGGGTGCCGATTGGCTGATACATCACATGCGGGATGGCGCAGCTTTCCACGACCCGTTCAATGGCCTGGGCTCGTTTTTCCTTTGGAATGCCTCTGGCTTCACAGATAAAGGACAGAAAGGATTCCACCGGCATTTCTTCATATGCCGGGACATTTTCCGGCAGGTAACCCAGTGAGCGGCGGACATTGATGGAATCATTGATAATGTCGTGCCCGTTGACACTGGCTGTCCCGCCATCAGGCGTGATAAAGCAGGAAAGGATTTTCATAGTGGTGGATTTCCCGGCACCGTTCGGCCCGAGAAAGCCCAGCACATCCCCCTTGCCGGCGCGGAAGGAAATACCGTCCACGGCCCGGATGGCGCCGAAGTGTTTTTTCAGTTCCCTGACATCGACCATTTAAGAGCCTCCTATGCAGAAATCAGGAACCATTTTCTTGATGGGTGAATTATAGCAAAGAGTGTGCCACAGGTACAGCGGAGAGAAAAAAGCAACTGAAGAGGGCGGTTTGGCCAGGGATCCGCATGACCATCTGGAAAACAATGCGGAAAAAAATTTACAGGCCTGGAAATTTTCTACCGGTGAATTCTCGCGGGGCAAAGAAAAATAATTTATTCGTTTTCCTGTTGTTCTGTGAACACAAAATTTCGGGCTGCATAGAGGGCTTCTAAGAACGGTCCTCCGCCTGAGAGGTATGTGGACAGGAGGGGAGTAACCGCAACGCCCATTAAATTGTAACTTTTCAGTTCACGGGACCAGTTCTTCACGCGCAGCGATGCGCCATCGTGGATGATGTAGTAGTCGTTCCTGTGCTTCCCGAGATACAGCATGACATGGCCGCTCATGTAAACCGGCGTGATTCCAGGCAGACTTTCAATAATTCTGATGCGCTCCGGAAGAGTGGATTTTTTCGGGAACTCCACCACTTCACCGGGAGCGATCTGACCCTGAAAACGCGAATTGCGAGGCAGGATCACGCCCATGGTGGCATAAATGTCCTTGAGAAAGGAGCTGCAGTCGCGTGTGCCAAACAGACCACCCCAGCCATAGCGCTGTCCCAGAAACTTGAAGGCCTGGTTCAGGATATTGCGCCTGGTGTAAGGCAGGTATCCGATGCTGATGTCATCGGACCGCGAAATCAGTCCCAGACCGAAGGAAAGAGATCCGTCCGTGTTGCGCATGGGAAGCCGCACCACAAAATTACCGTCAGGAATACGGCTGCCGATCTCATCCGGGATCTGCCAGCGATCGGCCAGCGGCAGACGCTGACCCATATCTGCGGGGAACTCCGACACCCTGGGTTCATAGGCATCGACTCCAGTGCAGATCCTTTTCCCGGTTACAACCAGAAACGGCTCCTGTTTCGCGTAATCCAGCACCTCAAGTCTGCTGCCGACTGCCACTGAGTCAGCCCTGACCCAGGCTGTGAAAAAGGCTGATTTCGCCAGATACCATTCTCCGTCTCTGCTCACATGCACGATCACCACTGGTTCCAGCGCATACATCACAGCTACCAGAAGTCTGTCGAAATCGATGTCGCCTGGTTCGGAAAATAACCTGAGTTCCGATGGAAACATGCGCGCTTCGACCCTTTTCACCGTCATCCCGAACCGGACAGTATTGCGCTCTTCTACAGCTTCGAGATTGCGGTTCTGGAGCATCGTGTCATAGAACGAAACCTCGATGGTCCGGCCTTCGAAATAGCGAGTGCTTTTCGAGATGTACCCGCTGTCCCTGATCAGGAACAGTACTTCCGAGCTTGTGAGAAAAGCCGGGTGCAGGGCCAGGTTTTCAAGGCCGTTGCGCATTTTCAGGTGTTCCCTGTTACGCCTGCGGATGTTGATTTCACTATCCAGAAGGCTGTCGGAATCCTGGAGTTTTCCGGCCCAGAAATCCGCATACAGCATTTCCATCGACAGGCCCGGGATTTTAGACGGGAACTGGACGAATGCTCGTGGATTCTCAGCGGCCTGGATCTCGGCACAGCAGAACAGCATGAAAATCATGGTTGCGGAGTATTTGTTCATGGTTGCAGTATA
>JAQTRI010000127.1:3846-9041 GCA_028711905.1 Candidatus Wallbacteria bacterium
TCGACAGGCCCGGGATTTTAGACGGGAACTGGACGAATGCTCGTGGATTCTCAGCGGCCTGGATCTCGGCACAGCAGAACAGCATGAAAATCATGGTTGCGGAGTATTTGTTCATGGTTGCAGTATATCACAATAAGTGATGGGTAAGAATTTTGAATTGTGAATGATGAATTTTGAATGATTGAACAGCGCAACGCATAATTCAACATTCAAAATTAAAAATTCAACATTCTTTTTTATCTGCTTCACCCATCACCAATTACCTTCTTTCTGATATACGGCGAAGTCGCCAGGGCCAGCAGGCAGCCGTAGTTCGGGTAAAACGGCATGAAACCACCGACTTTATACCGGGACGGGTCACCCTTGACCTCTACGATCAGATGGTCGGAGGAACCTCCAAGAATCTTTGTTTCCGGATCAACCGGGGTTAAACCATCGAGCTTCAGGTCCTGTCTTCCGGCAGCAATGATCGCGCGTCTGATTTCACCGCGCTGCGGAAATTCATCGGTCTCGCCAAAGGCGTTCTGTCCGCGGTTGCCGATCGGCACAGAAGGCTTGACCCGGTATTCGACGATCTCGCCCTTGAAAATAAAAGTGTCCTGCCGCGTCCCTGGAAACGGGCTGCGGTCAATCACATTGCGGCCTAAGACCATGGCTTCGCCCACGCGGAAATGGTTGATGCCTTTCGGCATTTTCCCGGAAGCCAGCAAAGGCAGGCCGCTGGAATTGCCGCCGGAGACCATGTCCAGAGACAGGCCAAACTGCATTTCCAGAAGGGCCTTGATCGCCAAGATCTGATTCATATTCTCCGTTGTTGGGATTACACCCCCAAAACAGGCGGTATTTGTGCCGATTCCCGCTATTCTGATGTTTTTCAGTTTAACGGCCTGTGCGAAGAAATTCATCACCTCGTCAGCCATCATGCCTTCGCGCAGGTCTCCGATATCGATCATGGCCACGACCTTGTGGCGCTTTTTCTGTTTTTTCGCCGCAGCATCGAGCTTTTTCAGGGTGCTGATCTCTGAATTCAGGCTGTAATCGCACAGTTCCACCACTTCAGATGCTTCTGAAGGCGACACAATGCGCAGCAGCATGAGCGGCAGTCCGGTTTTCATTTTCCTCAGTTTCGCGATGTTTTCGATTCTGGAATCAGCTAACCCGTCAACTCCGCCCTTGATCATGGCGCGGACGATGTTTTCTTCAGCGCAGAACACCTTGGTCACGCCAAAGCAGGAAACCTGGTTTTTATGGCAGAGTTTCACTATGGAACTGGCGTTTTTTTCGATTCTGGGGAGATGGATTTCAAGAAATGAGGACATATACCCTCCTGCTTTTGCGCTGGCTGCATTGTAGCAGAATCACCACTGCCCGGGCAACCGCGCCAATTGTACAGACATGCCAGGAACCGCCACAAATCAGGGTTTTTGCAGAACATTCGGCTGGACACCACAAAAAATTGCCAAACTCAAGTTAGCTTATTGAGCCAAACCCGGTATAATTATCTGAATCAAAACAAATGCAAGAGCGCAAAAAGGAGATCCCATGCCAAGAACAGTTACCATGAAAGGTCAAACTCTGGAATTAACAGGTCCGGAATTGAAAATCGGCGTAAAAGCTCCTGCTTTCTCGCTGCTGGATCAGGACATGAATGTTGTCACGCTCGCGGACTTTCCGCGTAAAATCAAGGTGCTCAGTGTCACGCCTTCACTTGACACCCCGGTCTGCGATCTGCAGATCAGGCGCTTCAATCAGGAAGCGACCAAGCATCTGGAAGCAGTTGTATTGAATATCAGCATGGATCTTCCCTTTGCCATCAAGCGCTTTTGTTCGGCGAACGGACTGGATCGCGTCAAGGCTCTTTCCGACCACCGCACAGCGGATTTTGGTAATGATTACGGTGTGCTGATTTCAGGTTTGCGCCTGCTGGCCAGGGCTGTAATTGTCATTGACTCTGGAGATGTTGTCCGCTTTGTTCAGATTGTTCCTGAATTGACAGAACAGCCTGATTATACGGGAGCGTTGGAATGTCTGGCGAACATGTGAATAAAACGAATTTTCCCTCATGGGCCAAGCCTGCTGCTGGAATCGCCGGAGTTCTGCTTCTGATCGTGTTTCAATCAGGCAAGCTGTCCTGCGGCAGAATCGATCCCGGTCAATCGGCAGTCACAACCCCTCTGAAACCAGGGACATATTCAACGGCTGTTGCGGAAATCATCGAGACTGACCGTATCTACGAAGAATCCGGGGTAGTGACAACATGGCAGAAGGCTGAGATCTCACCACAGATCATGGGAGCGATCAAGGAGATTTTCGTCTCCCCTGGCGATCATGTCGAGCAGGGAAAACTTCTGGCCCGCATAGACTCAGAACAGCTCAATTCCAGGCTGTGGCAGGCGCGAAACGGATTGAAACAGGCCCAGGCGGCAAAGATTCAGGCTGAGCACGATCTGGAAAGTTCCCGAGCAGCTCTGGAACAGGCTGAGAAGAATTATGGCCGCATCAAGGAATTGTTCGACAAGAAGGCTGCGCCGGAAGCCCTTCTTGAAGATGCCGAATCCAAGAGAAAGCAGGCTGTAGCAGCGGCCAAGGGTCTGGAAGAGGGCATTAACGCGGCCAAAGCCGAAATCGAGAAAGCGATGAAAGCCGTGAAAGAAGCGGAAATATCCTGTTCATATGCTGAAATACTCGCCCCCTTTCCCGGAACAGTCACCAGAAAACTGGCTGATTCCGGCGATCTTGCCGTACCGGGCAAACCCATATTAATTCTCCACAATCCGACCACCATGCTCCTGGAAGCGCACTTGAGGGAGAATTTCAAAAACCTGATCAGGCAGGGAATGGACATTGGGCTGGAAATCGGAGGCATGCGCTGCACGGGCCAGGTGGCTGAGATCATCCCTAATGTCGATCCTACCACCAGAACTTTTGTGATCAAGGCCTCATTTACCTCAGAAGAGCAGGTGTTTGTCGGTATGTACGGCAAGATGCTGATCCCGGCGGGAAAAGAGAGTGTTGTGACTATCCCTGAGGCGGGGATTTCCCATGTGGGGCAGCTGGCTACTGTGCTGGTGATGGAGGGAGATACTGTCAGGCGCCGCTATGTCAGGCTTGGGCAGATTCTTGATCAAGGCATGGTTGAGATTCTCTCTGGCCTTACCGGGGGCGAAACTGTCATGATCTCCGGAGGGGAGAAATGAGCGGCAATCCCCTTTCAGCTGTTACACGCAAATTTCTTACCGGGCATCCGTCCGTGATTTTCATCATGTTTGCTGTTTGTGCCGGGATCGGATCGATTCTGATGACCCCGCGGGAGGAAGAACCGCAAATCGTTGTGCCTGTCGCTGACATCATTGTCAGTTTCCCTGGAGCATCACCTGATGAAGTGGAAAACCTGGTATCAGCCAAGCTTTCAAACCTGCTCTGGCAGATTGATGGTGTCGAGTATGTTTATTCAGCGTCATACAGGGATTTTGCGGTTGTCACTGTCCGTTTTTTTGTCGGTGAAGACCGTGAAAGATCCCTGATCAAGCTATATAACCGGATTCAGTCCAATGTCGACAGGGCGTCTCCGGGTATCACCGGGTGGGTGGTTAAACCGCTTGAAATCGACGATGTGCCTGTGATCAGTTTCAGCCTTCATTCAGCCGAACTTTCAGATCATGAGCTGCACCGCATCGCTGAGGAAGCAGCAGAGCGTGTTGCGACTGTTTCGGACATCTCCCGCATCGATGTTATCGGTGGCCGGAAGCGCGAGATCAGGGTTGAGCTGGACACTGAGGCCATGAGCGCCAAAGGGGTTACTCCTGTACAGGTTTATCAGGCTCTGGCTGTGGCTGACTCGTCTGTCACTGCCGGTACTGTCAACATTGGAAATCAGAGTTTTCTGGTGCGCAGCGGCCCGTTCTTTGAGAATGCCGCTGAAGTCGGCAAATGCGTGGTAGGCCTGCATGAGCAGAGAGTTGTAAGACTGTCGGATATCGCTCATGTGTCTGACGGACCGGAAGAAGCGGCTTCGTATACGCGAATCGGGTTCGGGCGGGCATCCGACAAATTTGAAAGCCGGAACAGTGAAACTCTTCCATCTGTGACTATCGCGGTTTCAAAGAAAAAAGGCACCAATGCCGTGAAGGTTGCTCAGGATGTCATAGCTGAGATGAAGCGCTTGGAGCGGACTGTGCTGCCTGCGGGAGTGGCAGTGACTGTTTCCAGGAACTATGGGTTGACCGCAGATATCAAGGTGAATGAACTGCTGACTTCTCTTCTCTCGGCTATTGCCTGTGTGGTAATCCTGATCGCTGTCAGTATGGGATGGCGTGAGGCAATAGTGGTGGCTTTAGCTGTTCCCATCAGTTTTTCTCTGTCACTGTTCGTGAACCTGATTTTCGGCTATACGATCAATCGCGTGACTTTGTTCGCTCTGATTCTTTCTCTGGGGCTGGTGGTGGACGATCCGATCACGAATGTGGATAATATTCAGCGCCACATGTTCATGAAGAAGGAATCACCGTTCGATGCTGTACTGACGGCTGTTTCTGAAGTGCTTTCCCCAGTGATCATGTCTACTCTGACCATTATCGTGTCATTTCTGCCCATGTTTTTCATCACAGGCATGATGGGACCGTATATGGCTCCCATGGCTGTAAATGTGCCTCTGACAGTGACTTTTTCCACACTCTGCGCTCTGACATTTGTGCCCTGGGCCGCGTATCACCTGCTGAAAACCCGCGCTGCCGGAGCTGAGGCGAAAAGCTCGATTAACCGGAAAGTCGCTTCTGTCTATTCCGGCATGATCAGACCTTTTCTCCATTCAGACCGAAGATGCTGGATTCTGTTTGCTGTGACCGGGCTGCTGCTGGTATTGTCCGGAATGCTGGTGCTGCTCAGGCTTGTGCCGCTGAAAATACTGCCTTTTGACAATAAGAACGAATTTCAGGTGTTGCTGGATATGCCTGAAGGTACGACCCTTGAGGAAACCGATGCTGCTGTCCGCAGGCTTGAAGGGTATCTGTCGGGGGTCAATGAGGTCACGGAATTCTATTCCTTTACCGGAATTCCCTCCCCAATGGATTTCAACGGCATGGTGAGACAGTATTATTTCCGCACTGCCCCCCATTTCGCGGATATTCGGGTTAATCTCGCATCAAAGGACAGAAGAAAGCAGCAAAGCCATGAAATAGTTCTGCGTCTGCGCAAGG
>JAQTRI010000128.1 GCA_028711905.1 Candidatus Wallbacteria bacterium
TACAGGCGCCGGTTCTTTTATTCGGGGTTGTGGTATCGTTTCTGGCCATGCTTTTCATGAATTTCGCCGCCCCATATACCAATGCAAGATACCAGCAGATAGAGGACCGCGAGATTCTTTTTCTGCCGGACAGCAGGGCCTTGAATACGCACATTCTCGAAAGAGTCAGCAGAGGTGAATTTATTTACGCCGAGAAAGTTAATCGCGAAAATAAAAGAATCTACAATGTGCTTCTTTTCCGCCTGAAGAACGGCGAAGTGGCCGGCTTTCAGAGCGCGCAGTTCGCGGACAGCACGCCTGAAGGATGGGTTTTTTACAACGGCAAGAAGGTTGTTCTTGACTCAAGAGAAGTTTCATCTGTGGAAACATTTTTTCAGGACCGTCCGGTGATGAATCTGGAATTTTCGGCTTTTTCCGAACCTGAACGCGAAAAAAAGAACTTCACCCGCAAAGATCTGCTCCAGCTCAGGCGTGAAATCATTGAATTGAAGAGCAGGGGAGCAGTCAATATATATGATTATCTGGTGGAGTATAATCTGAAGCTGGCTCTGCCCTTCGCTTCCCTGATATTCTGCCTGATCGGTTCTTCGCTGGGCGCGTTTTTGAAGCGCAGCGGCATGATGGTGGGATTGGGGCTGAGTGTGATCATTGTGTTTCTTTATTATGTGGTAATGTCAGTGACCAGGAGCTATGGACTTTCCGGCAGGTTCAACCCGTTTCTGGCGGCCTGGACTGCCAATTTCATCTTCATCGCAGCAGCTGCTTATTTTATGCGTAAAGCCAATCACTGAAAATATTCAATACAATTGTCAGGCGCGTTGTCTGCGAAACAGTGCCATAAATCCCAGAATATAAAGAGTCGCTGCGGCAAAGGCCAGCAAAGTGCCTGCACAGATCCCCTGTCTGCCATATGTAAGAGAAACAGTCAGGGAATATACCATCAGAGAACCCAGTCCGTCAGGCACATGGCGGATGACGGAGCAGGCAGGACCATAACCATATGTTGCATGGACGATCAGAAGCAGGGGAAAGAGTGTCGAGGGGAAGGCTGAGAACAATCCGGACCAGCGTGGACCGACTGTACCGGCACAGGCCGTGACCATCAGGATGATTGAAGCCGCACAAAGGGAGCGCAGCAAAAGAAGACGGGCAGATAATGGCTGTCTTTGACTGATTGTGGTGTCAGGTATTACGGAAAAGAGTCTGCGGAACAGCAGGATCATGCAGATGGTCAAGATGATGGAAAAAATCGGTGAATGCGGAAGCATTCGCAAGGGGATTATGCACAAGAAGTAGCCGCATAGAGCTAACGCCGAGGGTGCCGCAAAGGCCCGATTGTTTTTTTGCGGGGCTTTCCAGTAGCAGTAGAGAAACACCAGCATTGCTGTCAGGCCTGTGAGATTGGAGGCCGCGCTGTCAGCGGCAAAATCTGGTCCCTGTTCCAGGCCGATGAAAAAGAGCGTGATGGCAGATCCTGTTGGGAAACCGGCGAGAATACCGGCCAGACGGGGTGATGCATATTCGGCAAGACAGGAAAGGCCCAGCACCACCAGTACGCTGACTGAGATTTTAAGAAGCAGTATGGTCAGCATGGAAGGATTATACCCTGAATAGCGGACCGTATCTACACAGGCTGTTGACAAACACTGAATTCTGATTTTCACCGTCACGGATTGTCGCCATTGCAGGGAACGGTCGCGACAGTTCCCTGCTTCAGCGCTTAATAACTAATCACACTGCCCGCTTTTTGTGCTCAATTCGGTTCCAGGTTGCCGATGGTTCAATGCAAAACATGACGACAGTGCGTATTTTAGCATTCATGATTTGTGGTACAATTATTGCTTAATCTCCTAAAATAGATTTTGCATTGGAAGGAATTTACATTGAGAGAATTACTCGAAGCCAAGCGACAGAAAATTCGGGACAACAATAAAAAGAGCGAACAGTCTCAGACTGAGAAATCCAAGCTGAGCGCCAGGCAGAGGCTTACACAGCTGTTTGACGCCGGGCATTTCATGGAGATCAACGCTTTGGCGACTCACCAGTGTCATGATTTTGATATGCAGGAAAAGCAACCTGCAGGAGATGGTGTAATCACAGGATACGGCTATGTCAACGGCAGGATTACCTATGCATATGCTCAGGATTTTGCGGTGATTGGCGGTTCTCTGGGCCGGATGCACGCCAACAAAATCGTGCGTGTGATGGAACTGGCTCGCAAGAACGGCGCACCGATAGTAGGCCTGAACGATTCCGGTGGAGCTCGCATCCAGGAAGGCGTGCACTCTTTAGCCGGTTATGCGGATATTTTCTACGCCAACACCAAGGCGTCAGGTGTAATCCCGCAGATCACAGCCATTATGGGTCCATGTGCCGGTGGTGCCGTGTATTCTCCGGCACTTGCGGATTTCGTTTTCATGACCAGGCAGAATTCCTTCATGTTTCTGACCGGACCTGAGGTGGTCAAGGCAGTCACTGGTGAAGACATCAGCTTCGACGATCTTGGGGGCAGTGTCGTGCATGGATCAAAAAGCGGGGTAGCCCATTTCGTGTATGACAGCGATGAGGATATTATCGATGGCATCAGGCAGTTGCTCACATACCTGCCGCAGAACAATCTGGAAGATCCGCCGAGTTGTGAAAGCGAAGAGCCTCCCCCTGAGTTTCGCAATCCTGTGCCGGACGATCCGGGACTTCCGTACAACATGCACCAACTGATCGAATCAATCGTTGATAGTGGATCTTTCATGGAAGTGCAGCCGGAATTCGCCGCCAACATCCTGACCGGTTTCGCCAGATTTTCCGGATTCGTCACCGGTATTGTGGCCAATAATCCGTCCCATCTCGCAGGGGTTCTGGATATAAATTCATCCATCAAGGCTGCAAGATTCATTCGATTTTGCGATGCTTTTAACATTCCTGTGGTTTCCCTGATCGATGTGCCTGGTTTTCTCCCAGGCAGCGCTCAGGAACATAATGGCGTGATCCGTAATGGGGCCAAGCTTTTGTACGCATACTGCGAAGCCACTGTGCCCAAGATCGGAGTCATTATTCGCAAGGCCTATGGCGGAGCATACTGTGTCATGTCCTCCAAGCATGTGGGAGCTGATATGAATTTCGCCTGGCCTGGAGCTGAAATTGCTGTTATGGGTTCTGATGGGGCCTGCAACATTATTTTCCGCAAGGAAATAGCCAATTCGGAGAATCCCGAAGCGCGGCGTAAGGAACTGGCTGCCGGATACAGGGAAAAATTCGCCAATCCTTATGTTGCCGCCGGATGGGGCTATATCGATGAAGTGATCCTGCCGGAAGAGACCAGGGAGCGTCTGTGTGCGGCTATTGCTGCAACGCTGGGCAAGAGAGAGACCAACCCTGATCGAAAGCACGGGAACATACCACTTTAGTCATCCGTGAGAACGAAATGGGACGAACCAGACCGAAAAGAGAATCATGGGGTTGATGATGATGAAAAAAATACTGATTGCCAATCGCGGAGAAATCGCCTTGCGTATTGTCAGGGCTGTCAAGGAACTGGGTATGGCTGCAGTGGTCGTGTATACGGACGGCGAAAGGGAAAGTCTGCCTGTGCGCTTTGCAGACGAAGCCTATTCACTTGGTCCGGATGATCTGCTGTCCACTTATCTGAACATAGAACTCATGGTCGAAACAGCGAAAAGGGCAGGATGCTCAGCCATCCACCCTGGATATGGATTTCTGGCCGAAAATGCCGTCTTTGCTCGCGCGGTCAGGGAGAATGGCATGATTTTTATCGGGCCGTCTCCTGAAATAATCACATCTCTTGGGGATAAAATCGAGGCCCGCAAACTGGCAGAGAAGATCGGGGTGCCGGTTATTCCCGGTTATAATGGTGAGATAAAAAGCGGGCATCAGGCCAAGGAAATCGCCGGCCGGATCGGGTATCCGCTGATCCTCAAGGCGGCTCACGGCGGCGGCGGGCGGGGTATGCGCATAGTCACATCCCGAGACATGCTGGTCAACTCTGTGAAAATGGCCGTGAAAGAGGCTCTGTCAGCCTTTGGAAACGGCACAGTTTTCATGGAACGATTTGTGGAGAACGCCAAGCATGTCGAAGTCCAGGTGCTGTCAGATCTGCACGGGAACACAGTGCATCTTTTTGAACGGGACTGTTCGATCCAGCGAAGGCACCAGAAAATGATCGAAGAAGCCCCGTGCTTTATGCTTGACGACAAATTGAGAAAGCAGCTGTACAGTTATGCTTTGCTTCTGGTGAAGGCAACCGGGTATTGCGGAGCGGGCACAGTGGAATTTCTGTATGACGGGAAAACCAGTTTTTATTTCCTGGAAGTCAATCCGCGCATTCAGGTGGAGCACCCTGTAACAGAGATGATCACAGGAGTCGACATTGTTAAAGAGCAGATTCGCTGCGCGATGGGCGAAAAACTTTCAGTCAGGCAGAAAGACCTGGCTATCAGGGGTTCGGCAATGGAGTGCCGTATACTGGCTGAGGAAGTGACCCAGAATGGAGAATTCAAGCCGTCATTCGGCAGAATCAGTGATTATATCGCTCCGGCAGGGTTTGGTGTGCGTACTGAATCATGCGCTTTCACAGGATATGAAATTTCGCCGCGTTTCGATTCTCTGATCGCCAAAGTCATAACTCATGGCAAAGACAGCAAGGAAGCTTTACGCAAAATGGAACTGGCGCTGGCTGAAATCAGAATTGAAGGATTGTCGACAAACATCCCATTTCTGCGCTCCATTCTTAATGATGAAGAGTTCCAGTCCGGATACTATTTTACCAATTTTCTGGATGTTTTCCGCCGCAAGCAGCTAACTAAGCAGGCGCTGGAACATCACGAAGAATGCGCAGCTATTGCAGCGGCACTTTTGAGGTTCCGCGAGGAGAGGAAAAGAAAGCCTGTTGTGCAGAGGCTTAAACACATTATCAGTCGCTGGAACCTTGCGGGAAGAACCGAAAGTTTTCGTGCCAGGAAAGGATTCTGAATATGGAATACGCATTGACGGTTAATGGCAGGGAATACAAGGTCGAGTTCCAGGAAGCGGTGCGCTTCAGCGGAATCAAGGAGATAAAGGTCAATGGTAAAAGTATTGCCGTTGATGTCGATGACAGACTCAGTTCCATCCTGCTTGCGGACAAAGCCTTTCAGGTAAATTCATTTATTGTGCTTGACGGACAGCCGGTACGGGTCGACATCGGCGGGCAGTCCTTTGAGATCTGTTTTCCGGAAAAGCGCGTCAAAAGCAAAGACTCCTCTCAGCTCAAGCAGGGTCTGATCAGATCTCCGCTTCAGGGTCTGGTATCCTCTCTGCTGGTCAAACCAGGTCAGACAGTTGGTGAATCTGAGTTGCTCATGACCATAGAAGCCATGAAGATGCAAAATGAGATTCGTTCAATCGGCAGCGGCAGGGTCAAGCGCGTTGAAGTGCGCGAGGGACAGACTGTGCGCGAACGCGATCTTTTGCTGGAGATTGAGTCGATTCCGGCCGAGTGAACTTGCGTAAGTTATCCGGGTCTGGCAAAGTGTAACAGGGGGACGGATGAAAGAAGCAGAAATCAGGCCTAAAGAGATTTTCGATCAATACCTCGCGCTCTGCGCTGCGGATATTAAAACTTATTTTCAGGATACGGAATACAGGAATATTAACTGCCCTGCCTGCCGTGAAACCGGTGAATTCAGCTTTAACAAGCAGGGATTCGGTTATTGCCATTGTCCGGCCTGCCGTACTCTGTTTGTTTCCCCGCGACCCAGCCGGGAGTCTTTTGATTTGTATTACCGGGATTCTCCGTCAACAAAGTTCTGGGCTACGGAATTTTACAGAGTGACAGAGGCCGCCAGGCGGGAAAAGTTATGGAAACCCAAGGCTGAACTGATTAGAAACAAAATAGTGGAATTTGGAAAAGACACGGAGACTCTGATCGATATTGGTGGGGGATACGGCATTTTCCTGGAAGAATTCGCCAGGATATCACCTGTGGCAGTCACTGCTATAGAGCCGTCCCGCCACCTTGCTGGGATTATCAGAGAAAAAGGGATTAACTTGATCGAAAATTTTTTAGAGGATATAACTCCAGGCCAACTTCCCGCTGAAAAGAAAGCGTTTGTCAGTTTTGAACTGTTCGAGCATCTGCACTGCCCGGAGTCGTTTCTCGCCAGGCTGCATGACTTGATGAGGCAGGGAGAGCTTTTTATTTTTACCACACTGAGCGGGACAGGCATTGACATCAGGGTGCTCTGGGAAAAATCCAAATCGGTTTCACCTCCGCATCATCTGAATTTTTTCAATCCCTGGTCAATCAGAACATTGCTTGAGAGATGCGGATTCTCATTGCTTGAAGTTTCAACTCCGGGGAAACTGGATATCGACATTCTCAGAAATTCCCGGGAAATGATTGAAGACCGATTTTTTAAAACTGTCCTGGAAATTCCGGACGACAACATGACTGCAGCTCTGCAGAATTTTGTTTCAACAAATCTGCTGAGTTCGCATATGATGGTTGTCTGTACAAAGCAATAGCATGGATCTTAAGTTCATACCCGGTCAGGCTTCACATCAGTATTGGATGGAGGCATCCATCCCGCCGGTGACGGGCGGGCATTTCAATTACCTGCTTTTTTTTGATTCCAGGGGATATACCACCTGCAGTGACAACACTTTGACTATAGCAGATATGACCGTTTCCTGCCTGAAGGCCTCAGGCATGAGCTTTCTGGCTGTTTTCCGTCCCTTGAATCTGACGATTTTTCCGACACTGATCAATTTTCTTGTTAACCAGAGCCTGTCGTTTGATGTTCTTATCACTAATCTTGGATTTGTGGACCATACTCCAAAAAAAATCGATCTGGTCGAGGATATGATCAGGCAGTCCACCGCTATTCTCAGTGACTGGGGAAACATCATCGAACTGGAAGAATATCGACTCAGTTCCGGAGAACTGACCACTCTGAAGAGCATCGAATACTCGGCAGACATGGAAAAACTGATCGGACGGACACTTGCTGAAAGATTCTCTAAAGCGTTTTTGGTCAACACCCCGGTCATTGATAAAAATTGGGAATTCGAGCGACCGAGGCCGGAATGTTTTTTTCAGAGGATTCTCAGCGCCAATGAGCTTGTCAGGAGGATCGCCCGGCTTTCCACTTCGAAATTGATCGATATCTCCGGGGCCGGGAAATTCGGTCGGTTTGCCTATGATGCCGTTCACTATACCGGGGAAGGGCACAAGACTATCGGGGATCTGATCATCGCTGAATTGCATAAAAACCGATCATTGTAATACAATAACCGTGATGCCGGATTTGCTCGAACTCAAATCTGCTTTTCCAGATGAGGCCATTGATCTGTGCAATGGTCTGATCAATGGTTACATCTCGAAAATCACGCCTGAAGCTTATAAAAACCTTCATCATATAGCCAACCCGATACTGGCCAGGATGGGTACAGGCAATAATTTTGTGAAGCGTGTCAGAGAGCAGGAACTTCATGGCCGGAAATTTGTGTTTCGCAGGAATTATCTTCTTATCTTCATCGGTCTTGTGCATTATTATGCGCGAAACCTTGTCCACTTCGCTTTTTTTATGGCACATGGCCTGTGTTTTCTGGCCTCAGGACTCTGGAAGAAAAAAGCTCCGCTTGATGACTGTCGTAAAGTAATCGCAATCGATACCTTTGTCATGGTGGAAAAAATTTTGCACAGCAAGGGTTACAGGGACAATTATTTCATGGATTGCTTTCAGGAGATACAAAATTCCGGGTACAGGAGTTTCATAGTCGCGACTCTTTTCGGGTCAAAGATGTCCAATTTGAGGGATCGATTCCATGCATACAGATACCTCCTTTCCGGGGAGGAGATCTTTCTGACCGAATATCACATGTTTCACGCAAGTGATTATCTGGATCTCTTCATTTTTTTGTTGATGAATCCGATCAGGACCCTTTCTCTTCTTGAGTGCAGGGAAGATGATCGTCTGGACGGGATTTTTCATGATGAAATTATCCGGAACCTGCACAGGGTGCGCTACACGGATTATGTCAGGTTTCTCCTTGGGAGGAGGATCGGGCAGAGATATGGAAAACTGCAGGTTGTCAGCTGGTACGAAAACCAGGCCCGTGATAAATTGTTCTTTCTGGGAGTTCGCAGCGCGGGCAATCGCAGCTGGATCGTGGGGACACAGTTTTTCAACATGGTCAAACTGTTGCTCAATCTGGAACCCCTTGCAGCTGAGATCGATTGTGGCGTTGTGCCTGACAGGATTGTGGTCAAGGGGCCGTATTTTCTGCGCAAGGTCGGCGGCATTGATTATGTGCTGGGATGCGCTCCGAGAGAGAGTTATCTGTTTGATGAGAATATCAATGCCGAAGGCATCGCATCCAGGGAAGGGACAGCTGTTCTTCTCACTTTCAATGTTGATGAGTCAAAGCGAATCATATCCATGGTCAGAGACGCGTTTTCAGGAAGAGTAACGGTCAAGCCTCATCCGAATCACACCATCGGAGGATTCTACCGGTTCCCTGAAAACTGGGTTGTTGCCACAGGTGATGTTAAAGAGGTATGCCGAAATTCTGCTGTTGTCATCACAGGCGTGACCGGTGCCTCGATTGAAGCCGCCTGCATGGGCGCGACCGTAGTTCAGATAGGGGGATATTACACTGACGCTTCATCGATATTTCCAGATATCGGCAAGGGACTGTGCTGGTATTCAGCCGAAACTGATAAGGAATTGAGCGGGTGCCTGGAACAGATCCGGATTTTGCGCAAGGAAAATCCGGAAAAAATTATTGGTGCGATATATTCGCTGAGAAATGCCTTGTTTTCAAAGTGCAACGAGTCAGCCTGCAGAATTCTCACAGAAGACAATGAATGCCTTCCCGGGGAACAATGAATCTGGGTCTTTACAAATTGAGTGGATTGTCTTATGCTGAATGCATGTTGAAAATTATCCCGCCTCTTCTGGTAATCATGACCCTGATTTTTGGTTGCGGAGTCAAGGAAAGAGTTGAGTGTTTTGCCGGCGAAAGCCGTCAGTTC
>JAQTRI010000129.1 GCA_028711905.1 Candidatus Wallbacteria bacterium
ATACCGCATGCAGAAATAGCTGACCCGATATTCAGAATCAGGAAGTTGACTGTGCGCCGAATAAGAGTATCCCGCTTCATGGAAGCATAATAGGACTAATTATGCTCAAAATGCAAGGATCTGTTTACAGGATTGATTTTCCCCGGTCTGGTGATATCCTGAAGCCATGATTTATCTCTTGCTTTCAGTCTTCTGCTCTGTGCTGATCGCCAATATGATCCGCTGGTCCGGACTTAAAAACCTGCGCACCCTGCCGGTCATGTGTTCGAATTACATTCTGGCGGCGGTTTTTTCACTGGCGATCTTCCTTTATCTCCCGCATCACCAGACTCAGGGAAATGAATGGCTGTTCGGGGCTTTCAGTTCGCTGCTTTTTGTTTACGGATTTTTCTGCTATTTCCAGTCGGTGAAAATGGCGGGCATTACAATCGCCGTGTCAGCCATGAGGTTATCTGTCGCTGTCCCGGTGATCTGCGGCTTTTTCATGTTCAGCGAACCTTTGACTGCTTACAGGATTACAGGTCTGATTTTGATGTCTGCCGCAGTTTTCAAGCTCGGCCGCCTGACAGGGATGAAGCTTGGGATGAAATCTTCGCTGATGCTGGCCGCATTGTTCCTGATCATCGGGACTTCAGATGTGGTCAGTAAAGTCTTCACTCAGAGCGGCGGCAACAGGTATCTTTATCTCACCGCTGTTTTCGGGTTCGCATTTCTACTGACACTCATTCACATCAAAGCAGCGGGAATGTCCATTTCTCCGGCCGAAATCCGTTTCGGGCTGCTGCTGGGCCTGCCTAACCAAGCCTCAAGCCTCTTTCTGCTTCTGGCACTGCGCACAGTGGACTCTGTGGTTGCTTTCCCCACTACCGGCCTGGGGATCCTGGCAGGCAGTGTGCTTTCCGATGTGCTGATCTGGAAAGAACCCCTGACCAAAGATAAGATATTCACCCTCCTGCTGGCAGGCCCGGCCATCTGGCTTTTGAACATGTAGCAATCAGCCTTGATTGATGTTACAATATCACCTGTGTTCAAAGATCTTTGGGGGTAGTGCATGTTCAGCAATTACAAAGAAGCGCGGGCATTCATCAATGAAAACGAGATTTCCTTTGTCGACCTGAAGTATATGGACATACCGGGACGCATGCATCATGTGACCCTTCCTGCTGATTACTTCTCGGAAGACACCCTGAAAAACGGGGTCGGCTTCGATGGGTCATCGGCTTCGCTGTTCAAGACTGTGGAGTGTGGTGACATGTGCATCAAACCGGATCTTTCCACCGGTTTCATGGATCCCTTTCAGTCTGACCCGGAGAATAATGTCCTGACTTTGAGTTTCATCTGCGATGTGATCGAGGCTGATACAAAAAAGCCTTATGCTCTTGACCCGCGCGGTATAGCGAGAAAAGCCGAAGCCTATCTGAAAAAGATCCTCAAGGCTGAGAGTATATGGCTGCCGGAACTCGAATTCTACCTTTTTTCAGATGTAGAAAGCTTTAACCCCACTACTGAAGGGGATGAGCCTTTCCGCTTTAAGTCGATCGAGAAATACCTGCTCAAGCAGAGAGCTTACGAAGCCGCTCCTCCGGAAGACAACACCACCAAGATTCGCAACCTGTGCTGCAAGTATCTGAAGGACTACATCGGCATGGACATCAAGTATCACCATCATGAGGTGGGATCGCGCGGCCAGTGTGAGATTGAACTCAATTACGCCCCTCTGCTGCGCGCAGCTGATTCAATTATTCTGGCCAAGTATTTCGTGCGCAACATCGCCGACCAGAGCGGCCTTTTAGCCAGCTTTATACCTAAACCCATTTACAATGAAGCTGGTTCCGGGTTGCACTTTCATACCCGTATTCTTTCAGGGAAAAACAACCTGTTCCTGAAAAAGGGAAAACTCGGTGATTTTTCTTATTCCTGCCTGTCCAAAGAGGCACTCGGATTCATCAGCGGGCTCCTGTCCCATGCAGATTCCCTGATGGCTTTCACCAACCCATCGACCAATTCCTTCAAGCGTTTAGTGCCGGGCTTTGAAGCTCCTGTGAAGAAATTCTTTTCCACAGGCAACCGTTCGGCTGTTCTGCGACTGCCCAAATACGCTCTGGGTACGGAAAAATGCTCTGTTGAATTCAGAGCTTCTGACGCAACATCCAATCCGTATTTAGCTCTATCGGCACTGCTTCTGTCCGGCATTGACGGCATCAGCAAAAAAATGGACCCCTCCAAGCTCGGATTCGGCCCATTCGACAAAAATGTGTTTGAACTCCCTGATGAAGAACGGGATAAGATCGGCTCCCTGCCTGCTACCCTTTTTCAGTCCCTGAAAGAACTTCAGGAAGACTATCAGTTCCTCCTGCCGGCCTTTTCCAAGGAATTTATTGATCTCTGGATCAATTTGAAAAAAAAGGAACACCGCGAGGTGATGGAAAGAGTGCACCCCTATGAAATTTATCTGTACCACAATTTCTGATCCTGCTGTGGGATATTCCCGTGGCTGAGCGTCTGCAGAAAATCATTGCTGCTGCTGGAATCTGCTCGCGCCGTAAGGCCGAGGAACTGATCAAAGAAGGCCGTGTCACAGTCAATGGCCTCAAAGTGACTGAAATGGGCATCCGTATCGATATGCAGTCACAGGTCGTGGCTGTTGACGGCAAGCCGCTTGAATTCGGCGCATTCGTCTATCTGCTGATGAACAAGCCTCACAATATGCTGACTACACTTTCCGATCCGCGAGGCAGACCGACCATCGTTGATCTTCTGCGCGGCATGAAGGACCGGGTCTACCCTGTCGGCAGACTCGATTTCGACAGCGAGGGTCTGCTGCTTCTGACCAATCACGGCGAACTGACCAATCGCCTTCTGCACCCGAGCTATAAAACTTCCAAGACTTATTCAGTTAAGGTGGAAGGATTCCCGACAGTCGCGAAACTGACCGAGATCCGTACAGGCGTTAAATGTAAAGGGTTTCGTGCACACCCTGCTGAAGTACGGGTCACCAAGAAAAACCGCACTTCATCCTGGCTCGAATTCGTCCTCAAAGAAGGACGGAAGCACCAGGTTAAGCTGATGTGCGAGGCTATCGGTCATCCGATCCGGCGCCTGATTCGTACGCGCATCTCTTTCCTGAGCGTCGAAGGTCTCAAACCCGGTCAGGTAAGACCCCTGAATCACGGGGAAGTCACCAGGCTGCTTCAGGAAGCCGGTTTGTAATACCTGAGCCTTTGATTTTTCCCCATCCTGACGATAAACTCTGAAACTTCTTTCAATGGAAGGTATTCTTTGTAATGCTGCAGAAAGTTTCCGGACTGCACCTTTTCTTACTGGCTGCCGGACTTGGTTATTTCATAAGCGCTGAAAACTTTTCAGCTCTGCTTCAGACCGTAAGGATCAGTTCAGGCTCCTTCCGATTTATTCATCATCTTCCCTACATTACGCTGATATTGGGAGGGATGGTGTCCTGGCATTTCAGGAAAACCCGCATTACTCTCATCAGTACTGTGCTTGCAGGCGCGTATTTTCTGGCCATGGTACCTGCGGGGAGAACAAGCGCAGGGAACGAGCAGTTTTTCCAATTGTTGTCAGTGGTGCTGTGCCTGAACCTGCTTTTCTTTCAGCTCTCAGGTGACAGGGGTATTGCCAGCCGCGCAGGAATGACCAGAGTCATGGTGCTTATCATGCAGTTTCTGGCGCTGCTGCAGCTGAAAGACACCGGGTTGCCTCGCCTTCTGACTGTTACTAAAGAACATGCCGCGCTTTCACTGAAATTTCCCGGAACACAGACGAATTTCATAGTGGCCTCGCTCATTCTGGCGACTCTTATTCTACTGTTTCTTCAGTACCGGAAGCACAAGGACCAGTCTCCTCTGTATCTCGCAACTACCCTGATCCTGGCTTTCGCATCTCTCAACCATGATCAGCCCTGGATCGCCGGAAAGAGCCAGGCTCTCAGGCTGGCAGGGATGTTCTCCCTTCAGGGGCTGACACTAATTACCATGCTGTACAGTATGACCTGGGGCCGGGTTTTCACAGATGCGCTGACAGGACTGTACAATCGCAGAACACTTGATGATGCTTTGCCCAAAATCGGCGGACGCTATACAGTAACCATGATCGATATCGATCACTTCAAGAAATTCAACGACACTTACGGTCATCAGGCCGGAGATGAGGTGCTGCAGTATGTGGCCGAACAGCTTAAGGCCTGCGGTTTCGGCACAGCCTACCGCTATGGAGGAGAAGAGTTCATCATAGTTTCTCAGGCCAAACCCGCAGATCTGGTCGTCAACTTCGCTGATGCCCTGCGCCGAAAGGTTGAGGCATCGAGCCTGATCCTGAGCAAAGCCAAAGACCCGAAGTATTACGGCAAGCGCGTTTCAGTCACTCTGAGCCTGGGTATTTCGCAGAGCAGCGATGCGGTCTGCGATCCTTCGGAGGTCATTCGTGCTGCTGACGCGGCTCTTTACCGCGCCAAAAAAAAGGGCCGCAACCGCGTGGAGATCGAAAAGCGGTCGTTCAAACGTTGAGAAACATCCATTTAAAAAACCGGCTAGATGTGCCGGTTTCTTCATACAAGATCTGCTGTAACTTACAATCCGAGAATTTCCGACGAAATCACCTCGGCGATGTCTTCCTCAATGTTATAGAATGTGCCTGAGCCATGGCCATAGCTCGCGCCAACGGTGATAATGGCCACCCCGATCTTATTCTCCGGGCTGTAGTACATGCTGCTGATCACGCCATAAGCATCTCCGCCATGGCCCCAGAGTTTCACGCCAGGGATCAGGTCGGATGTGATGTGCAGGCCTAAGCCCTTGGTCTTATAAAACCCGTCCATGCCGTTGCCGGTCCAGTGGGTCTTGTGCATCAGTTCCACGGTTTCCGGTTTCAGGATCACTTTCCCGTTGCGCAGGCCATGATTGATCATCATCTGCATAAAGGCTGCCATCTCCCGCACATTGACGCGCAGAGAGCCCTGTGGCCCGTAAATCAGGCCATTGGTGCCGATTTTGTACCCTGACAGATCTCTGGCCGGGGGCATGACGCCTTTATAATTGTCGCAGGTGGGACTGCCCCCCCGGTACAGCACTGCCAGCTTGTTGATGTCCGGCAGGTCCTGCACCCTGAAACTGCCTGTGATGTCCAGGGGTAAGAGCAGGGCTTCGCGGCAGTAGATGTCGAATCTCTTGCCCGAGAGCTTTTCCACCAGGGTGCCGAGTAATCCGAAGCAGAAGTTGGAATACGCGAAAGTGCCTGATCCGGGTTTGTACTGGCCGAAATTCTTCGCCGAGTAATACTTGCCGCCCGGGGTCAGAAACTGCTTCATGTCTGGGATCGCGCCTCCGGAGTGCGTGGCAGAGGAAAACTCCTCGAACCTGCCCCAGTCCACGATGCTCGAGGTGTGGGTCAGGAGTTGCTTGAAGGTGATCGGCGTGTCCGGAAAACCCGGGTTCCTGACCTTGTATCCCAGGCAGGTGCCGATGTCGTCGTTGAGCTGGAATTTTCCCTGGTCGTAAAGGGTCATCAGGGCCGTTGCAGCGAAAGATTTCGAAATCGAGGCGATCCTGTACATGGTCAGGGACTGGGCTGAAATGCCCCTGCCGATGTCAGCCTTGCCAAAGGCCCCGGAATACACGAGCTGTCCGTCTTTGACTGCGGAAACTGCGATTGATGCGGCTTTGTATCTGGTCTGGATGCCGGAGAGCAGACGATTGACCTGATCCGTGGTTTCCTGGGACAGGCCGGCTGCTGATGCTGTGTGCAGCAGTCCGGCAGCGACCAGTGTCAGGATGATTGATGTTTTTTTCATGTTAACTCCTTATTAATTATATCCTGAAACCTGATGTAATCCACTTGTTTCGTCCTGCAAAGGTTATCCCTTACCCACTGCATCGTACACCACACGGCCGTACCAGCCGTGGATCGGCCGCTTGACCACTACGCGCTGGGTAGAGGAATTGTCCACTGTCCACCATTCGCCATATGCATCCTTGTATACTGCCACGCCGACATGTTCCCTGTAATTCCGGCCCCAGAACACCACATCCCCGGCCTGCAGGCTGGACACGCCCACCTGTTTCCAGCCGCGGTTGCGCAGGTGGTTGTGAAGATAATCAACATGCAGGATCAGGGAGTTCATTTCCCCTGCAGCGGACAGAATGGCAGATACCACAGCGGCACAGGCTAAGTTTCCCCACTCAGTCGCGGCCGTATACACCTGCCATCCGTGCACCCAGGTCGAGCAGCCAACCGCTGAAAGGGCTTTTTCCACCACTCCGGCCGCGCTGCGCAGCGGTCCGTCCCCGCCGATAGCTTCCACCAGCAGGTCCCGTTCCTCGAGCAGGGAGATGAGCAGGAATTCATGGTCAGCCGCAGCTTTACCCAAGAGCTTTGAAAGCATACTGTCCGCCACTGTTTCAATCAGGTTTTTCCGTTCTAATGAAAGCGCGGTCCGCGAACTGCCTTCTTTCACGACCATGTAGCACACCAGGCCGTAAACATCGGATAAAGGATTTTCACTGTCTTCCCTGTCCAGCCCCTCGTACCTGGCAGCCAGTTCCTCCCTGACCTGCTGCAGGATATGCACATGGCGGTTCTCTCCGGCAGAGGCCTGGGAACACAAGCCGGTCAGCAACGCAATCACCAGAAGTTTCACAGTGTTCCTTCTCATCTCATACCCCCTTGTTACTCTTGTTTTTTCTTCCAGCTCACAGGTTCCTGATCCAATTATCACAACAATCCCGTTTTACGAAAGTTTCATCATGTTTCATCTGCCCGCCGCCTGCCGCTCGATCAGGATCAGCTTGGCCTGCAGCAGGAAATCCTTGTGCGGATTATCATGTTTCAGCGCTTCGCAGATGGCGATGATCAGCTCATTGTCGATGGTGTCTACGAGCTTCGGATCCACTTCCTTTTTCACGAACCAGCGCAGATTCCAGGCCAGGGTGTCTGTCGATTCGGTGAACCTGGCGAGAAAATCCGCCTCTTCAGAGGTGATTTCCCGCAGCAGTTCGGAGAGCTGCTCCTGGTATTCCTGCTGGCTCACCGGGGTCTGTCCCTGCACATGGAGATAAATCTCCTTTGCGAGCAGCAGGTATTCAAGACGCTCGGCCAAGTCCACATCTTCATCCGTGTCAGACGCCTTGCCCAGGTCGCCATGCTGCAGATCCGAAAAGTTAATGTCATATGCATGGCCACTGCCGAATGGGAAATGCATGATCTGCGAAGCGATGGTAAAGAGCCGTTTTTCACAGATCAGCCCATGTTTTGTAAGGTAATCCGGAACCACAGGCGGAAATGTGACAAACAGGTTCGGGCATCCATCAGCTATATACATCCTGAGCTTGCGGTCGGACGGCAGCACCTTGTTGACCAGCCTGAGTGCGTTGAAAACGCAGCTGTTGAAATATGTATGGTAGTATTCCATGCTGCGGTCGACAGCCGACTCGGCCAGCATCAGAGCGCAAAGTTCCTGTTTCTGCTGCTGAGTCAGATTGACCTTGTACTGATACATCTTGTGCTGCGGGATGACAATCGACAGCTGGATGCGGTCCTTGACCGTGCTGACTTGGTAGATCAGGCGGTAGGTGTCCTTTTTCATGCCCTCGACCGGAGAATACTTCTTCCCCTGTTCGAGCCACGCCTCGAACGAATACACCAGGCCGATGTCCGTTTTTCCGTCCTCTGACTCAACACAGGGCGAATCCATGACGAACGCCAGCATGCCGTGCCCGGCCAAAGCTTCGGGCGGAAAAGTCTCGAGCCAGAAATAGACATCCCGCACCCTGGAAATATCGATCTTCGTTTTTTTGAACACAGGCGCCTTGGTCACCAGGCTGCCCTCGAACCCCCATCGTACATTGTCCAGCTGATAAACGGTCCCCTGCTGCGATAAAATCTTCAGTTCCCGCTGATCAGTGCAGAGTGTACTCGCCTGCAGGTACATGCCGGTCAGCACTGCCATAGCCAGTGTCAGAAAACTTTTCCCTGTTCTCTTCAGTCCACTTTTACTCATGCTCCCCCCTTGTGTCCATTTGATCCAATTATGATCCGTTCTTGATTCGCTTCAAGTTTCATGATGTTTCATCTGGCTGAGTCAGCTGCAGTAAGTTGCCAACTGCCTTGCACATGTTTACAATAGTGGCATGAGCAGGATACCTGACACCCCAACCGGCTTCTGCGGCAGAGATGAAGAATTGCAATTACTGTGCGACCATTCGGCTTCCGGAGGAGTGATGATCATCACCGGCATGCCCGGCATGGGCAAGACAGTGCTGGCAGCGGAACTGGCACGGGAGCTGCACAAAGGCGCATTCGCCGACACAGTGGCCTGGCTCAGCTGCAAGCCCGGATGGAATGACATGGACTTCCTCAGTTCTGTCCAGAATGCTATTGCGCAGTGCAGCGGCCTGAAAAAGTACCAGCTGATCAAACCTGAACCCGCATTGCTGGCCGAAGCCGTTCAGGAATGCTCCATCGCCCTGTTTGTCGATGATTTCCACCTGGTGGAAAGTCAGGACACAATCAGTTTCATCTCCCTGTGCCGCGAGCAGCTGTCCGGCGCACTCCTGGTCATTGTCACCAGAAAGAAGCCGGCGCTGCCACCAGTGACCCTGGCCGAGATTTTTCATCACCAGATCAGGGGACTATCCGCGGGAGATTCTCGGGAACTGATCAGGACCATCTTTCAGGCCCAGCGCTCGAAAATCTCGCCTGAAACTCCGGAACTCTGCCGCCTCCTGGAGGGCCATCCCTACGCCCTGAAACTGGCCGCCGGCCTGATCCTCTCCGGCCAATTTACCTGCGCCGAACTGGAAAAATCCGCATCGGGCCTCACTGAGCAGCTCAACGAACACCTGATGTCCAGAATGTGCGATTCCCTGACCGCAGAAGCAGGAGAAATCCTGAATCATCTGTCCCTCCTGCGCGTGCCTGTCTCGAATGCACTGCTCGAATCGTTCCTGAGCCGGTCCTGCAGAACGGATCTCAGACTGCTTCACGATCACTGTC
>JAQTRI010000130.1 GCA_028711905.1 Candidatus Wallbacteria bacterium
TGCATAGCCTGGATCATGCAAGCAGGAAATGACGATGCAGCGTCATTCGACCGTAAAATGAGCACTTTGCTGGATCTGGCGATCGTGGCTGCGGTTGTGTTCATTCCGCTGGCCAAGGTGGCGATGGGGGTGATTTATTGAAGCAGGGTGGAGAAGCGCCACGGCCCCGCACATGGCGCACAACGATCATGAGCGGGGTCCCTGCGGTGTGTTAAAGGTAATTCCAACGTGGGAGACGCCATAAATGGCGTCTCTACAGGGAACAATCGCAGGGCAGATCCATGTTCATTATCGGCGGTCATTCGCTGGTTCAAGGGGCTAACTGCCTATGAAATACGGCGGTCGCACCCGGACCTGGGATTCAGCTGGCAGCCAAGGTTTCATGATCACGTGGTGCGTAATGACGCGGAACTGCAGCGCATACGGTATTATATCGAAAACAATTCCGCTGAAGATAAAAAACATACGATTTGACCCCAGCCTGACCCGCGCCAACACCCAGACAGCTGATTTGAGACTCGGCCAACCATCGTGACACGGAAATATCGCTCAACAGCGCGATTCCTGTTTTGGCACGGGTATGGTTAATGTACAGGTGTGGACCGCGAACAATCCAACAAACACCGCCGCAGCATCCGATTGCCATGTTACGATTACGCAGCAGGCGGTACATATTTTGTCACGGTATGTACCAAGGGCAGAGTAGGGGCACGTTGCAACGTGCCCCTACGATGGAATCGTTCGGCAAACCGACAACGTATTCCATACCGACAATCGTCCGTTTAATCAAATCCATAACCACCAAACGCATCAATCTGACGCGTGGCATGCCTGCAGCCCCCGTCTGGCAGCGTGGTTATTTCGACCGCATCATCCGCGACGCCCTGGAATTGGAACGCATCAGGCAATACATCGCAGAAAATCCCGGGCAATGGGTTCGGACGAAGAATATCATGTTTCAGCTTTATGGAAACCGATAAAAAGATTGATATTTTCTCTGTTTTCAGCAATAATTCAGTAATAAAACTTAAATCTCCAAAAGGTATTTATGAAAAAGCTTAAAATCTATCTGGACACGTCTGTCATCAGCTTTCACTTCGCTGATGACGCACCTGAATACAGGGACATTACCATTGATTTTTTCAAACATAACAGCCGTAGTTATGATTTATTCATTTCAGATGTCGTGATGCTGGAGATCAACGCAAATCCCGATTTGGCAATGAAGAGGAAAATGCTTGATCTGATCCGTGATTTCAAGATCAAAATACTGGAGCCAACAAAGCAGCAGGAAACAGAGATTCAAACAATTGCGGAGAGGTATATTAAGGATAAGATCATACCTCAAAAGAAGAAGGAGGACGCTTATCACATTGCATTCGCCACCTGCTTCGAAATCGAGATTCTGCTTTCCTGGAATTTCAAACATCTTGCAAATGTGAAAAAAAACCTTGTAGTGATAGGGGTTAATCGCAGCATTGGATATACCAAGGATATCAGACTATGCAATCCGCTGGAGGTCATGGATGAAGAATAAAAAGAGCAGAGGATATGATGCATGCATCCAGCAAGTATGGGAATGGAAAAAAAAGGTGCATGAAGAAACAAAAGACATGGACTTCGTGAGTTTCATGGCTTATGCCAGGAAAAAAGCTTCAGAGATGCGCAAGTCAGCAGGAAAATGAGATAAATTTTGTTCGCGTACCGTGTTTAATGAATAAGGTCCATCATGTGCAGAACATCTCATTTGACGGCCTGATCCGATCCGCACTTCAGGCATAACTAAACCAAACTCTGCTCACCGGCCAAATCAACAAGCCCGGCACAGGCTCACCCCAGCACATTTCACACCATGATCACCACAGTCTCAATCTGAGACCCTGAGTCTCAATTTGAGACTCGGCCAACCATCGTGACACGGAAATATCGCTTTACAGCGCGATTGTGCGTTTGGCACGGGGATTGTTAATCATGGGGGTGATTCACTTTTCAGGAGGCAAAATGAATTCATCGGTACCTTGCGAACAGATCGAAAGCATGATCGTTTTTCTGCGCGGCCAGAAGGTGATCATGGACCATCATCTGGCATGCTTATACGGCGTGGATGTAAAGCATCTCAAGAGACAGGTCCGCCGCAACATCCGGCGTTTCCCGGATGATTTCATGTTCGTGTTGACAATGGATGAACACCACTCTTTAAGGTGCCAAAAAGGCTCCTTAAAACGCGGGGCTCATTCCAAGTATCTTCCGTACGCCTTTACCGAACAGGGAGTAGCCATGCTCTCCAGTGTTCTCAACAGCGAAACAGCTGCAATGGTCAACATCCGGATCATCCGGACTTTCATCAAGCTGCGGGAGTTTCTGGCCTCGCACAAGGAGCTCAGGGACAAGCTTTCGCAGCTTGAAGGAAGGGTCGATGCGCAAGATCAGTCCATCAGCTCGATCATCGAAGCCATCAAAAAGCTTCTGGAGCATCCGACGGAGGAAAAGCGTAAAATAGGATTCAGGCTGCAGGCGAAAAGGCAGGTTTAATTATACCTGCGGCAGGGGGCTCAACATTCCCGTGTCGAAATCGCAAACGAATGCGTTTATCCGGTTATGATTATTCCAGCAATGGCGCGTATTTTGTGACAATCTGCGTACACGGACATGCGAATCTGCTGGCAGATGTTGTCGATGGTGCAGTTATCCTGAATCGATCCGGAAAAAATCGCAGCGCAGCAATGGGCCTGGTTGATGCAACAATATCTGTATATCGAATTGGATGAATTCGTTGTCATGCCTGACCATTTTCACGGGATTATTGCCATTGTAGGGAACGGTCGCGGCAGCGTGTACAAGGATTGAACCCGGTGCCAGGCACCACATTGCACACAAGGGGAAGCACTTCTTTTTTTCATCTCCAGTCGATCCGCTTCGTTTCAGCATATTATGCAGCGGCCGCCTTCCCATGAAAACGCCGGAAGTGTATAATGATTTTAAAACTCCGGAGTCGCCTTGCCGCTCAAAATAGATCAGGCAGATCATCTCCCAGAAGGCTTCTCTGTGTTCGAGGACCTGATCGGCGTGGCTGGGATCAAGCAGCACATAGAAGACGCCCGGGCGTTCTCCCGCTCAGCCAGTCCATGGCTGGAAATGGAGCGGGATCAGGACAGCGGTCACAACGCCAGCCGAATCAAGATCCATGGATGCTCCAGGCGGTTTCTGTTCAGATGCAAAAGGCTGATCGGCTATGTGCCGGAACAGATCGCCAGGCCCATATGCGAAGGCGGTTTTTTCGAGGAGCTGCAGATCAGGCTGGTCAGAATCCGTGTGAGCGGAAGAGGCGCGGTTCATGTGCTGTTCCGGATCATCGGCCCCAAGACCCTGTGGCCGAATTTTCGCGAGTTGAGCGACAGAATGGCCGGAATAAAACCCCGGCGAGGAAGACGAAAGTAAGGGGAGACCATGCCAGACCATTTTCACGGGATTATTGCCATTGTAGGGAACGGTCGCGACCGTTCCCTACTTCTTGACCGGACCGCAAAACCGGTTTAAGATGTATGAAATGTGTCAACCTTTTTCAGGGGGGATGGAAATGAAAAAACTGTTTTGCCTGGCAGTGCTCGTATGCGCTGTGCTGCTGAACGCCGCAGTGATCGGCGAGCGGGCGGACAAACCGCTGGCCATTACCGGCATTGATCACATCGATGAGCAGAATGTGCTGCTGCACGCTTACATGGAACGCACAAAGGGCAACTCATACAGCGTCAAGCCATGGACCGACACCATCTCTCTGCCGCCGGACCTGATCGAGCAGGGGTTCCGCCTTATCAGGCGCGACATTATCAGCAAGGAAGGCACCTTCTGGATGCTGGACGAAGACATGGAAGGCTTTGGCTACACCTGTGTACTGGTCATGACCCTGCCTGAGAGCCTTGGCGGCAAGCCGGTCAAGATCAAGATGGATTTTCTGGCGTCCAAAACCCCGGATGAAACGGAAAAGCTGCCACAGCCGCAGATCACCAGCCCTGTTAACAACGGAGTGGTCAAATTCCGCACCCCGGATTATTATCCGGTGTTTTCCTATACCGGCACAGGCACTGTGTATCGCATGCTGATGAACGGCCACAACGGTGATGAGGTGATCCACCGCGTACTCTACGCGCCGAGCACCAGAGAGCTGAGTTACAAGAGCACGGTCGATGGCTGCTCATATGAAGTGCTGGTGCAGCAGGCTGACAACACTCTGCGCTGGAGCGAACCGGCGCGGGTATCATTCAAGATCGTCTGGGGTTTTCGCGAATGCACATGGTGCAACGGTGAGGGCAAGGTGCGCTGCGACCGCTGCTATGGCTCAGGCCAGATCTACCAGTACGGAACTCCATCGGGCTATGTGAAATGCGAGACATGCAATGGCACAGGAAAAGTTGAATGCCGGTGGTGCTGGGGCCAGGGCTGGACATACAAATAAGGGTATTTGAGTCACATGCAAAAAAAGGGGAGGCCTGGCCTCCCCTTTTTTGATATTTCAGTCTTGCGTTCACGAACCTGTGCTACATCTGTCTGGCCCTTTTTCAGCCTGATGTAAAAATCTCGCAGATCGCTGAGCTGTCTGTCCGTCCGGTCAACCCCTGCGAAGAGCCAAAGGGGTCCATTGCAATGTGCCCATGCGAGAGAATCGTTCTTTTTTTTGCCGAAATCCGGTTGCAGGTTATATGGTATCCATGCACTCGGAGCTGAGACAATGACATTTCTGGCAGTTTTTTTACTCTTGAATGTCGTGTTAAGCGGGGCAGATGCGGCCCAGACATTGGAACCCGTTGGTCCTGCCGCTAAAATCACATGGGGATCACCAAAGGTTGAGAGGCACACGAGCGAAGTGTTCTACTTCGTCAAAGTGATCGACTGGCTCAAGACTCCTTCATCGCGCCAGGTGCTTGCATTGCTTTCAGAATCGCTTATGGAACGCAGGTATGTCCTTAGCGCTGAATCAGGTATCACTGACTCAGCCGGCAAGGAACTGGAGCTCAGCCCGGCTGATGGGAGTATCCACAGGTTTATTGACGGTGAATTTGCAGACCAGGCACGATACGGAGACTTTCTGTTCCGGCTTGAGTATCTGAAGTCAGATACAGGCAGCGACAGTGTGCTGGCTGTCCTGTACAAGAAAACCATTGATTTTGGCTGGTCTTCCGGATTACACCCATCATACAGGATACTCCCGAAGGAAAATCTTCATAATTCCGGCGCCAGGAGCGATTTTTCGACAGAGGATTTTGCTCTCAGAATCCAGCGAATATTAGTGGAACTCTCGTTCAGGCACTTTTTCCGCTCTCCGCGGGCGGGGATCGATGCATATAACGCTAATGATTCCAGTTTTGCCTGGGGAGAATTCGAAGACGGACGAATTATTACATCATTGCCGTGCGCGGGCTCTCTTTAAAATAAAAGCGCTTCAGGTTATACTGATTGTATGACAGCACATCGGATCATGACTCAAAAAACCGGCAATCGTGGGATATCGCCGGTTTTCGACTGGCGGCTGCTCCTGCCACTTCTGATTGTTTGCGTGGTTTCTGCGTCTATAGTATCAACAGGTATCAGGAGGCTGCGCGTTTCCAACCAGCGTGTGGTGATGGAAAAAAATCTGGATCGGCTCGCATCAGACATGGAAAACATGCTTTTCGGACGATTCACCTCTGTGACTAAGAGTTTAGCAGGCAACCCGGCAGTGAGTGGTCATCTGACTGGTGGCATGCCGCCTGATTCCCTGCTTCAGGCTGTTCTGGACACAACAAGAGATAATTCAGGAGCTTCCATTGTTTATCTGCTCGACCGTTCCGGTGAAGTGACTGCCTCCACTTTTTACGATGACGGGCAGAGCCTGATGGGCTACAATTACTCGTTTCGACCATATTTTACCGAGGCTGTTGCCGGGACTGATTCAGTTTTCCCGGCTTTAGGGGTGACTACTGGTAAACGGGGAGTGTATTTCAGTTCCCCGGTAATTGATCTGGATAAACAATCTCTGTGCGGTGTGGCTGTACTTAAGATGGAGCCGGATGATATCGACCGATTCCTGATTCGTTATGGAGCGGATTCCGTGCTTCTGACACCTTCTGGGGTGGTGTTTTCCAGCAGCAGGGAAGACTGGCTTCTCAAATTTGTTCCGCCAATTGTTCCCGGCCAGCTGGAACTGATCGATGAAACCAGGCAGTTCAATATCCACGATATTGAAATAGCTCCGCTTAACCGGGTCAGCGATAACATCGCTATTAACGGAAATGATTGTATTTTAGTTCGCAGCCATGTTGGAGGTTCAAGATGGATGCTTTTATCGGCCCGGGAAGTGGACTACTCTTTTCCGCTCAGTAATGAGCAGCGCAGAGCAGTGCAGTGGTCTTCTCTTTTGATTTTCGTTCTGCTTGCAGCGGTGGCTCTGATGGTCATGCACATTTCCATCAAGCGCAGGCTGCTCTTCCAGCTTGCTGAAAGCGAAGAGAAATACCGTATGTTTTTTGCTTCGGAAACTGACGCTATCATCCTGTCCGACCCCGAATCCGGCGCTGTGATCGATGTTAATGGGAAAGCCTGCAGCCTTTACGGCTATGACAGGGAACAGTTCCTGGGGCTGCAGTTTTCAGATGTTTGCGCAGAGCAGGAACTGAACCGGAACAAGAGTCCTGATCCGGCAGGAAGATCAGAGTTACCCTTCCGTCAGCATCGCAGAAAAGACGGTTCAATTTTTCCGGCGCATTTGACCTGGGGCTCTTTTCACTGGCAGGGGCGCAAGATTGACTGCAACATTATTCGCGATGTGACGGAACTGAAGGGCATGGTCAAATCTCTGCAGGATTCAGAGGCTAAGTTCCGCAGGCTCTATGAAGGTGCCAGCGATGCCATCATGCTGCTGGACGAAAGCGGATTTATCGAATGCAACCAGGCTACGCTCAATATGTTCGCCTGTTCATCGAACGAAGACTTCCTCAACCGGCACCCGTCTGAACTGTCTCCGGAAGAACAACCCGGCGGGGCCGATTCCAGGGTGCTGTCCGAAAAGCATATCAGGAAGGCCTTCCGGGAGGGGCAGTCTCGCTTTGAATGGATCCACCGTCGCTGTGACGGCACCGAATTTCCCGCAGAGGTCTGGCTTACAGCTATGGAGGTTGGAGACAGGAAAATACTCCAGGCTGTTATCCGTGATGTTTCCGGGCAGCTGAAAGCCTTGCAGTCTCTGCTGGATGATCATCATAAGCCAGTCCGAAGTTCATGAATATTCATCCATCGCATCTGGGCACAATCTTTTCCATTCTGATTTTTTATGCGGTTGAATGCGCGGCATTTCCGGCAGGAACCGTATTCAGTGATTTCCTGTATCCTAATCCTGGCTGGGACAGCCAGGTACAGGTTTACACTGTGGAAAGGCTTTCAGCGCAACAGGATGCTGCTTACTGGTTGACAGTCAACGGGCTTTTATCCCCCCTGGACAGTCGTTTTATTCAGTCCGCGCACAAGAGCGGGCGATTGGCCGGAGCCTGCTTGAGTTTGCTGACCGGGGACGATTCCATTTTCAGAGAAGCACACAGGCGCTATGGACTGGACCTGCGCGATGCCGTGACGCGCAGCCTCTCAGGGAAGCGTGCGGTGCTGCCGTGGTTTGCCTGGCGCAGCGGAAGCCAGGCCTTGAGTCTCAATCACCCGGCTTTTCGCAAGTACTTGTCGTTAGCAGTCAGGGATGCGGTCGATGCTGGCGCAGATTTTCTTGTTCTGGATCACATCGAATGCCTGGATTATCTTTTGCCTGACAACAGCGGTGGGTATGCTGATTGCGATGTGGAGGCATTTTACTCGCATCTTGCGGAAGAAGGATTTGATTCCTTTGCTTCGTGGCTTTGCCATCGCTATTCAGCTTGCTGGTCAGATGAAGTGATATGCGAAAAATTCAATCTTCGTAAAGCGGATAACTTTGGAATTGTTCACCTGCTGCGCACTTCCAGTTCAGAACTGGAACAGTTGCGGCAGAATGTGCGAAGGGAATACTGCAGGTTCCATGAAGATTATATTTTCAGGGAGGTGCGGGCTTTGATCAATGAAACCCGTGCTTACGCTGATCAGAAAAATAAACCGATTAAAATCTGGATTAATCATGCCGGTATGGGCGGAAAATTCAGGCTCGGTCCGCTATTTTCCAATTGCTGGTCAGGGATAGCTGATCGCATGATCAGCGAGATTGCCTATGCATTTCCTGATCGCCCTGATGCAGCTTTGTTCCCACCCATTGCTTCACTGGCACCCTTTCACAAGCTTGGTCTTGCGTACGGCACCCGCCCTGTTGTGCTTATGCCGGATCCGACATGGGGGGAAATCGCTTCCTGCGGTGATCGCGGAAGGACTTTATCGAGAGTGTTGTTTTCTGAGGCCTTTGCCTGCAGGGGATTCTGGGCGATCGGTTCAAGAGGAAAATCCGCATCAGGCATTTTGCCTGATCTCGAACCGTATGCCCGTTTTGTGCGCGAAAATCGCTGGCTGTATGAAACGGAACTCGATCAAAACAATCTTGCCGTTCTATTCAGCAACCAGGCTCTGCTTGATGAGCCGGGCGCGTTCCACTCATTTCTCGGAACCGCTCATTTTCTTCATGAAACAAGTATGCAATACGATGTGGTTTATCTGGGAGACGACCGTTTTGGCGGACCGGTTCCGGACAGGGAAATCTTTAATCGATACTATGAAATGATTGTCCCGTTTCAGAGCATTTCTGAGGTCCTCTATGAAGAACTCGCGCGATTTGCCGCTTCAGGGAAGAAGCTGATCATTTACGGAAACCCCGGCGGCCGTCTCCAGGCTTTTCACAATGTGAGATGCAGGGATAATCTTGGCCTGAGATTCATGGGAAAGCAGCGCGAGCAATCCCGCAAACTTATTTCGGAAGCTTTTTCTTTCTTATCCCGCCAGGTGCGTGAAATCGATCCGGAAAAAGTAGTTGCTGTGCTG
>JAQTRI010000131.1 GCA_028711905.1 Candidatus Wallbacteria bacterium
ATAGATATCATGTTTAAATATTCCCGATTCACTATCTTTCAGTGAAAATTCAAACTCACCCTGCTGGTTGAGTTTACAAGAGTTTTTTTCTGATTTTGGCTTTTTTACGTTAAGGATTGGCGAACTTATCTTCGCCGCGTCTAATTTTGGAGAAGCCCATTGATGACTTGGAAACAACATAAAAGCATTGACGATTTCTAAGCTACCATCGTCTGATGCAAGGGGGTATTTATTATACCTATAAGCAGTTTCAACTAGCCATGCACAGGAAAAAACATTTAAATCGTCAAGGTTATCGTCATAGATTGGACCACGTAGAATTTCATGACTTGGTGGCGTTTGAGCATATTCATAAAAAGTAGGATACTCATCCGCTTTTTCCATTACATACCGGCAAATAAATTTCCGTTTTGTCTCCGATATTGGACCACTCCATGTTTTTGATCCCCAGTACAACGCGGTATCTTTAAATGCATTTAAGTCTATGTATCTAACTGCCTTCCCATACGGCGCACCTTTACCAACTGCCTCAACAATTGTCTCATTTACTTTGTTTTTCAGAAAAGGAAAATGCCCGACCCAAATACCATTGTGCCCGTAATCATCAAACAAAGACAACCAAGCAAAATTTCTAAAGACAATATCACCAATTTCACCGACTTCCTGATCAGTTTCAGTAAAAGAGCATAGCTTGTAATTTAACAGCAGCAATACAAGCAAGGTTAAAAACGACTTGTTCATAGGACCTCCCTGTTTTCAGTTCGCAGTATCTAAAACAGTCTGTATCTGATCTGCGCAATAAGTATCTTTCGTGAGCTTCATTCTTTCATACAATGCTTCTTTAAATTTAATGTTTTGATTTGTTGTATAAAAAAAAGAACATAATACTGCTCCGTAATCATCTAATGCAGTAAAATTATCAATGATGATATTAATGAACTCTTTATTGTCCTGTTTTTTTAATGCTTCTAATGCATCCCCTCTGAAGTGATACGGCGCGTTATTGTCCAATAGAATTTCAACTAATTCATTAACAACATCCTGATTTTTTACATGAGAAGCAGCAGATATTGAATTGAATCTGATTAGATGCACCGGCGAGTGCAACCCCTCGAGAATAAACCGCGTGGCAGTTGCAGGGTCAATCAACGACAGAGATAAAATCGCGTTTCCCCTAACTTGAGGATCGTTATTAATATTCTCTATTACTTTTGTCAAAAGTAAAGTCGACTTATGATTCTTGCCATATGCGCCAAGTGCATAGGAACAAGCAGCTAATTCCGAAGTGCTTGCATCATCCGCTTTTTCTAAAATATCATGCAGCAGGTCTATCGATCTTTTGTCATCTTTGTTAAGAAAAAGTAATGCTATCTCTCTATGATCATCATTTTCATCCGATGCAATCTCAACAAATCTTTCAAAAGCTCCACTAGAAGAAATCGAATTCAAACTTCTTGCGGCTATAGCACGTGTTTCAAAAATCTCAGACTTATCTGAGAGTGTAATCAGAGTTTTTTCAACCCGTGCATCTTTAACCTGTCCTAAAACTTGAATCACAGCGTACCTAAAGTAATCTAATGTTTCGTCTTTAGAAATATCAATAAGCGGGTCTATGATTTTAAGTTTATTATCAATGATGAATTCCATGCCATGAAGATCTACAAATCCTTTATTAGAAACTTCTTTAATCAGTTTGTTTAGAACTGTCAATACAGCGTTATCAATCTTCCCTTTATACTTCCTCAAATACTCCCTTGCCCACACGATCTTCTCCAGATCGATTTCTTCAGTGCCGCCGGAAAGTGCAATCTCACCAGTTCCGGGAAGAGAATCGCTCATCGCAGCCTGCGCAATTTCGTTGGTTGCGCTTGGCTGCGGCGCAGGGGGTGGCGTTTTGGGTTGTGCCACAGGTGCCTGGGTGATCCCCGGAGGAGTCGCAAGGGCTTCGCCTTTTCTGCCGCCTGAGAAGAACATGATCCCGGCAATTGAAACTACGATTACAGCGAGAACAATGGTGTGATTCTTTTTCATGGGTTTTTCCTTTCTGGGATATTTATATGCATTCCATTCCTTGTAGGGGCGCAGCATGCTGCGCCCCTACGGGGGGCGTTGTCTTCCTGGTATGGGCTAGTGATCTTTCTCAGTCTGATTCTCTTAGCGATTCCCTGCATTTTTCCCTTTTCCGATTCTCTTCTTCTTTATTCGGTGTTCCACTCCATTGTAACCCTGGTTTCTCAAAATCCCGGTGTAGTGACTTTTACTACACCCTTTTTATGTTGCCGCACCGGCAGATCTGATTATGTCGCATTTGACAGCCTGTGACCGGTGGACATATTTTCAATTTTTTTGATGATTCCCTTCCAGAGGATTGACAGCATACCAGACATCGTTGGCAGGATGCCCTTCTTTGACACCGCCGATCTGCCATACCGTTCCGGCGTGCACTGCTCCAGAGTGGAAGGCCCTGGCGCTGACATGGGTGTTGTCCACAAACGGAGCCCAGTCAATGCCGTTTTGTGAGGCATAAAAATCATTGTCGAACTGCGTGCGGTCAGCGTCTAAGAATCCGCCGTTGACCCACAACAGGTCATTGAAAAACACGCACTGGTGGCAGTATCTTGCGCTGAACAGAGCTTCGGATGCGAGCATTGTCCAGTTCATGCCGTCATAGGACTTCCACACATCGCTCATTACGCTCATGCCGTTGAATCCGCCGATCAGGTACAGGCCGTCTGCTCCGGCTGTCACTGTATGGCCGACACGGGCAGGTGCATACAGGCTGCCTGTGGCTTGCGTCCAGTTCGTGCCGTCAGTGGAATACCAGGCGTCATTGTAAAGAGTCATAGCCCCGTCATAACCGCCGAACACCCACAATTTGCCGTCCCAGACAGCCATGGCCTGGCCGTATCGCGGCCCGAATCCGGCATTGAGCGTGGCGCAGGTCCAGGTGCTGCCGTCTGCAGAGTGCCACACATCATTGAGTGTGCCTGCGCCGTAACTTCCGCCTGCAATCCACAGTTCATTGCCATAAACTGCCATGCTGTGACCGAACCGTCCCAGAGTCAGGGCCGAGGCTGTTTCCATGGTCCAGTCCGCTCCATCGGCCGAGGACCAGACATCGTTGAACAGATTAATGTCATCACTGCCGCCATACAGATAAATCTTGCCGTTAAATTCTGTTGAAGTCTGGCCGTAGCGCGGTCCAAAGGCAGCGCTTTCCGTGGCTCTGTTCCAGTACTTCCAGGAGTATTCGAAAAAGTATTCCAGATTGTCAACGCCCATTTCTCCGCTGAAATTATCGGGCTTAGTGAACCCGAGAGTCTCCCGGAACTCGATCTCAAAGGTTTTGCCTTCCTGGATGCTGACGCAGGTCGTGCCTTCGCGCCAGCCGGATTCTCCGACTAACCGCCACATGGCGCCGTTTGCGACAGGCTCTTCAGGGAACAAGATCACCCGCACTTCATGGGTGACAGGCAGATACTCGATGTCCATGGTTTCCGGCTCGAAGATCTTCAACGCCACAGGATCTGGAGTATGCCAGGTGTTGATTTCGCCGAAATAGACCTCAACGGTTTTTCCCTGCTGGATCTGGGCCGTTGTGCCTGACTGCCGCCAGATGTTATCAAAGGTGTTCATCCACAGGCAGTTGGCCGCAGGTTCAGCCGGTGTCAGATTGACTGTCAGGCCGCTGAGCGCAGGCGCATAAGTCATGCCGACTGTCCGGTCGCCGTTCATGGTGTCCGTGAAATCGTCAGGCGTCTGCCAGGATGCAGCAGGCCGGAACACGACTGTATAGTCAGTGCCGTCCTGCACTTCGCAGGTCTGGCCTGACTGCCGCCACAGGCTGTCTGAATTCAGGCGCCAGGCAGCTCCGTCTGCTGTTGCTGCTGCAGGCGCGAGATTCACAGTCAAAGTGCGGATGGCTCCGGTATATGCCCGGTTCAAAGTCAGGTCAGATCCCGGCATAATGTCACTGATGGATTCCGGTGTGTTCCAGCCGGTAAGGTCCTGGAACAGCACTGTGTATGCAGCTCCGCCCTGCAATAAGGCGCTTGAGCCGCTCGCTCTCCAGAATCCGTTGGTCGAAAGTCGCCACATGCCGCCTTTTTGTACTGCTTCATCCGGTGCAAGCAGCACTGTCAGCTCGTAAGACACGGGAGTATATGCCGCATTGACTGTGATGATGCCGCTGCCTGCCGTGCCTGTCACAGGCACAGGGCTGTGCCAACCGGGCAGATCATCGCGGAACAGGATGGTGTATGGGCTAGCCTGCTGCACTGAGGCCATGGTACCTGAATTTCGCCACTCAGTTTCAGTTGAGAGCTTCCATTGCGCTCCGGCAGCCACTGCTTCGCTCGGGCTGAGATTGACTGCGATCAGGGTTTCGATCGGAAGGTATGTGCCTGTGATTGCAGCTTCAGCACTGGCGATTGTACCGGTAGAGTTCGCAGGCGCTGTCCAGTGCGGAATGGCTTTGTACTGCACTTCATAGCTGTCGCCATCGGTCCATTCTATGCTCGTGCCTGACTCCAGCCAAACGCTTTCACCGGCGATTCTCCATGCGCCGGACACAGCTGCTGCTGCAGGTTCGATGCTGACTGTCAGCGGATAATGAGCAGGTTCCGTGTACCAGATCTCGGCAGTCGAATTCAAACTGCCGTTGGCAAAGGTCTGGCCGCCGATCAAAAGCAGCCTGTTGTTCTGTGAAACTAGGCCATGGCCGAAGCGTAGACCAAAACCGGTGTTGATGCTGCTCTGTTCCCAGTTCACTCCGTCAGCCGTGCTCCAGGCGTCGTTCCACACCTCTTTGCTGTCTGAAATGCCGATGCCGCCGACCAGCCAAAGCCGGTTGAGATATGCAGCCACTGTGTGCCCTGCCCTGGCGCTGAACAGACAGTCGTCAGCTTCTTTCTGCCAGCCGCTGCCGGTCTGCAGGCTCCAGATTTCCTTGACATAGCCGGAGTCGTTGCTGCCGCCAAAGAGCCACATTTTGTTCCGGAAAACGATGCTCTGATGATCAGCCCGGGCCGGTATATCCGGCCATGTGGATTCTGTCCAGTGGACCCCGTCGTATGAATACCAGGCTGCAAGCCCGGTTCCGGTTCCATTGCGGCCACGGCCGCCTGTCAGCCAGATGCAGTTGTTGAATACAGTACAGCCGAATCCGCTGCGATCTATGAAATCCAGGTTTGCAGCTTCCTGTTGCCAGGAGATGCCGTCTGCGCTGCTCCAGATGTCCGTAAGTGCAGCTATGCCGCTTTGTCCGCCGATTAAGAAAATGCGGTTCTGAAACACCACTGCCTGATGGTTGCGGCGGGGCGGGAATCCCGCTGCAGCAATTTCCATGGTCCAGTTCAAGTCGTCTGTCGTGCTCCAGATGTCATTGGTTTCCATGGTGCCATGCAGGCCACCGATCAGATAAGTCCTGCCGTCTTTTTGAGCCAATGCAAAACCGGACCTGCCTCCGAAAGCTGCCTCTTGAGTGAGCAAAGTCCAGCCTGCTGCCATGGCAGTGTATATGCCGGTGACTTCAGCCGTTTCCGCAGCCATAGTGCCGCTGATATTGTCCGGCTTCTCGTATCCCGGTGCTGCGCTGAATTCGATTTCGTAAGTCGCGCCTGCAGGCAGAATCCTGTACCACGGGCCTGACTGCCACTGGTCTTCGCCTGTCATGCGCGATGAGGCCATGTAATAGAGGTCAGTCGGGGACAGAAAAACTGACAGGGTGTATCCCTGCAGATCATAGGACGCGAATTCGGTCCGATCCTGGTCCCAGATCATGCCTTCGATCGTAGCTGGAGCTGTCCAGCCAGGAACAGATGCAAATCGTATTGTGTACTCTGTGCCGGAGCGCACTTCCACGCTCGTGCCTGAGGCGTGCCACGAGACTTCGCCGGACAATTGCCAGCAGGCACCGGCTGTAACTGCAGCTTCAGGGGAAAGCACTACGCATAATTGCTTGTTCATAGATTCATATGTGCCGGTCAGGATTTCAGCTGTGTTCAGCTTGGTACCTGTGATATTCAGAGGCTTGGTCCAGCCGTAAGCCTCGCTGAACTCGATCTCATAGGTCGCGCCTGTTTCAATGTCCGTATCCTCGCCTGTGAAGTTCCAGTCTGCTGCGCCTGCCAATCTCCAGCGGGCTCCGTTAAACACAGCGTCTAAGGGTGCAACCTGCACTGCCAGCCTTGTGCAGTTGTACAGGTACTCCCGGGTGTGCGTGACATTGGAGTCAGTCAACACGCCTGTGATGTTGCCTGGTTTGGCGTATCCGGGCGTGTCCTTGAATTCCACTTCATAGGTCCTGTTGTCCAGCACCTGGGCGTATTCATTGCACCAGCGCCAGTCTGTTTCGCCGACTAAGCGCCACTGGGCTCCGGCAGCCACAGCTTCAGGCGGGTTGGTGATGACTTTCAGGTAATGGAAATGGCCGTTGTATGAGGTGGTATAGTTCCGGTCGATGTACATGTATTTTTCCGAAATCGGAGCAGGTACATCCCAGTCCGGAAGGGGCTTAAATTCAATGGTATAGGGCTTCATGTGCTGAACAGGGGCTGTATCGCCGCTATTACGCCATGCGGTTTCCCCTGCCACGCGCCATTGCGCTCCCTCGGCCACTGCCAGAGCCGGGCCGAGTGTGACTTTGACATTGTATGTGTTCATGACATAATTGAATTCGACTGTGACATTCTCAGTGCCGATCGTGCCTGTAACAATGCCGGGCACCGGCTCTTTCCAGCCTGTGCAGGCGTATGCCTGGACCCGATAGTTGCTGCCCGGCTCCAGTTGCACGGTATGGCCGCTGGGCCATGTGTATCCGCCCCAGCTCCATCTGGGATCGGCCGGCAGAACTTCGGGCGGGTTCATGACTACAGTCAGGAGCGGCTTGGCAGAAGCAAAAGATACAGTGTGAACAATCTCATCCGTTCCGGCTGTGGCATGGATCGGTGCCGGCAGGTTCCATGAGCCGGTGGCATTGAATTCAACTGTATAATCTGCTCCGTGGCCGACAATGGAGCTGGTTCCAAAGTTATGCCAGGTGTTTTCTCCAGCCAGTCTCCACTTGGCGAATTCCTGGGCCAGAGTGCTGTCCGGGGCTAAGGCCAGAGTGATGTTGCGTGCCTTGCGGTATACGGCAGGGATGGTGATTTCCTGGGTCTCGTAAATGATTTCAACGGTGTTGCCGATTTCTTCGGTGTGATATGAGAATGGCGCGAACACAGTGACATTAGCCGGCTTGATGAAACCGGGAACCTCGCTGAATTCAATCTCGTGGCTTGCGCCCTGCAAGAGCATCAGGGGCTGACCAAGAGGGGTCCAGACGCCCGGGTTCAGGGAGCGGCATGCAAGTACATGCAATTCTTCCGGCGGCAGTTCTCCGCCCTCCGGTTCGGCAGGGAACACCCAGCTGTCGCATATCCAGTCCGGGATCAGGCGGCGCGTAGTCTGGTCGCTCAGATAGCTGGACAGCAGGTGATATCCGTCTGTGAATTTAGTGCCTGATCCTTCATTTGTGTTTCTGATCGTGACTGTTTCCCATGAATGGCCGCCGTTGAAAGAACGTCGATAGTCTGAGTGGCACCACCAGACATCAGCTTTGTTCATCGGGACTAACTCGGTTGAAGTGCTGTGATACAAGCCTGAGCAGAAATAGCCGATATTGATTTCTTCATAGGTATCGCCGTATTTCATCAGGTATTTCGGGGAGTAACAGGTGTTTTTTTCTCCCATCACCCACAAATCATTGCTTCTGAATGGAATGGCCACTTCTCTCACGCCCCACAACTGCGTGAATTCGTATGTGTTATCACTTGGCTTGTACCACTGGATGCCCGACCCTGTGAAGGTCCTTTCCCAGCCCTCTTTGTAGATTGTGACCCCTTCGAGATTCGGGTCAGGAGGCTGCTTGTATTCGTCTTGGATCCACACACAGTCAAACCCGTAATCCCCGTGGACTTCCGTGTATCCGACTTGCGCGGTAAAGGTGACGGCAGGCGGGGTTCTGTAATGCAGTTTGCCGTAGAGGTCAGGCAGGGCATCGTGGAACACCACTGTGTACTGTTCATAGGCATTGCCTATGAATGCATCTGCTGCCGAGTAGTACGGGGAGTTATAAAAATCGCGCTTGGTGTCCGGCGGGTCAGTTGACAGGTGCCAGCCGAAGCCCTGAACATTGGCATATACACGGATTTCCGATTGATACTTGGTGTAATTTCCTGTGACAGTTGTGTCTTGATATACAGGCCCCACATTCTGGGAGTCAGGTGTGCGCCAGGTCGGCACATCCAGGAATTCAACGATCAGGCCTGATCCGTACGGCACTGTGATCGGCCCTGTGCCGTTGATCCATTCGCCTGTGACTGGGGCGCTGTATCGCCAGGGTGCGGCTATGGGTTCTGTGTTGACTGTGACGGTATAATAGATCCGTTGATATTCTGCGTTTTCAGTGATGTCCGTTCCCTCGGCAAAGATGATCCTGCTCGGCGGCTCGATCCAGCCTGCCAGGGGCATGAACTCGATAATACGGACTTCGCCGTTCGGCACCCAGGCAATGTCCCCGCTGTTTCTCCAGGCAGTTTCTTCATGGAAGCGCCATCTGCCGTTCGATGGTTTGATGATGTTTACGATGACTTTGGTGCGGTTGTTCTGATCAGGATTGGAAGGATCACGGGTGTATGCCCAGGTTTTGGTGATGTCATTGCTGCCGATGTCGATGATTTCCGGCTGAGGGGCAATCCAGCCGGGGATTTGATTGAAAGTCACTGTGACAGAGGTGTCTTTTTCCATCCATTCAGTTTGCCCGGTATGTAGCCATGTTCTTCCACTATCGATGCTCCACAAAGCTCCCTCACCGACTGCTTCAGAGGGACCGAGACAACCGGTGAAAGTAACGCGTTTTAAATTGCCGATGTATAT
>JAQTRI010000132.1 GCA_028711905.1 Candidatus Wallbacteria bacterium
AAAAAGATGAATTTAAGTGGTCAAACCAATCCGGCGATGAGTGGTCAGATACGGCCGACTATTGACAATCTCGCAGCCACCATCACCAGGAAAGAGCTGCCCACAGACTTTGATTTCTATTTCCACAACACAGTCAGCTTAGCCGAACAGCTCCTGGTATTGCTCAAATAGCAGCCTGGGCGCATAAATCTTCCATCTTCCCGAATACACCAGGTTCCTTTTGTCCCTGTTCATCGCAGACCCGTGCACCAGATAAAAATCGTGCCTGATCTCAAACTCAGCCCTGAACCCGTCAGTGATCTTCCGGTCAATTCCCGCACAATCCAGCAGAAACCCCACAGCCTGGTGATACGGATAAATGTAAGCGATCCTTTTCAGATACCGGACCAGCTTATCCACGCTCAGCACCGGGTCAGCCTCCCATTCGGCTGCAGTCTGATAAGCCTTCAGCACACTGTATATGCCGCCAGCGTACTCCGGAGTCACAGTAACATCGATCAGCGTCCTTTCCGGATCAGTAACCCGGAATTCAAACTCTCCGAGCTTCCGCTTGAAAACCCCGCTATTCTTCGTGTTCTTGCCGCTCACACGCAGCAGCCTGTAATCGAATTCCTCAGCACAGAACCCGCTCTGCCTCTTGTCCTTTGCAAAGGCCAGGGCGATCTTCTCATCAGTCAGCGCCTTCCTGGCCGCCTCAGGATTGTTGTAATAACCGGACTTTTTCTGCTCAGTGTTGATGCACACGACCTTGGGGATCTGCTCGCTCAGCCCATTCAGGTATACGGCTGTAAAGTGGGAAAAATACCCATTCTCATAGACCGCTGCAGCCAGCTCCAGCATCTTCTCAAAATCGCTCTTTAGCTCAAAATAACCGCTCGTGTAATAGGTCTTTCCTGCATACAGCACATGAAAGGTCCTGCGCTGCAGGATCCCGCTCTCCACCGCATCGCTCACAAAACGGTTATATCCGGCAGCTCCCAGCGCAGCACAGTTCTCACGGAAATACTTCTTCAAATCCCCGGGCCGGAACAAAGTAATCCCGGAGCGGCTCATCTCTTCGCAATAAGCCTTGAACACGCTTTCTTTCCCTGACTTCCGGAGGTCTCTCCTCATACCTGCCAGCCCAGTCCTTTTCCCCATATCGATATTATATATATATAATATCGACAATGCTCACCTTTGGCAAGCACTTTCGCCCCGCCCTTTTTTCGGGTCCCCCACACTACCGGTAGTAATTTCCTTCCCTGGAAACCCGGTGGATTTCATCAAACCCCGTGGTTAAGCGTTTTTCTCCCGCCTATAATAAACATTATGTTCGAGCTGCTTTATTATTGTTTAGCAGTGTCGGTCATTTTCGTCCTGAATTGGCCAGCTCGATCCGGCCCCTGAGTGCTGCCGGATAAAACAGCGAGTAAAAAAACACCTCTATCCCGGACAGTTTTTCCGGCCTGGCCATCTCGTCCGGAAGCGGGGTCAGCCTGAAAGTGTCCCAGTTCTCCGGCGGGGCAGCTGCGCTGGCCCCCGTTTCCGGTGTCGGTGCGGCCGTTTCCTGTACCGTGGCCCCGCTGTCATCCTGGCAAGTGGTCTCCACATGGTCGCCCGTGGACCGATATGATTCCCACGTCAGGCGATAACTCTCCACCTGGCGGGTCAGTGTCATGATTATCATGTCGGCCCGTTTCTTCTCGTCCGCCTGATTTTCGATCATTGACTTTACCAGCTCGTCACGGTCTTTCACGGTCGTCCGTAGGTGTTCAATCTCACTCTTAAGCGCACTTACTAAGCCGGATTCCGGCGGTTTCCGGCTTAATTCAGGCTTAATTGCCCCTGTATCCACCTTAATGTATTTTCTCAGTGTTTCCAGGGCTTCCCGGCTGATTGTTTTCCGACCCTGTTCGTTCCGGCTTAATCCGCCGTTAAGTTCCGCTGAATGATTTTTGACCAGTGAGTAGACAGCGTTCGTGGAAATTCCTAGTATCTGCGCGGCTTCTCTGTAACTTATTGCCGACTTCATGCCTTAACCTCCGGCGGAATCTGACTTAATCGTCCGGACTCCCTATCGGCAGAATGGCACCTTTTGCCAGGTTCTCTCCTGGTGCTCCGGCAGTGATCCGCTACCAGCCAGTGTCATGGTTCTGCGTGAGGAATTCACAATTTTCTTGGTTGAGAATTATAGAAAATAGTGTCTGGTGGTAACTGAGGGGGTTCGTCTAAATACAGTTCGGCATCGAGCGAAAAACTTTCTTTATGCATTCCAATTTGGATGTCATCCTTGGTCAGCGCCTTTCCATCAGGTCCGTAAGAAAACAACCGTAATTCATCGCTTCTCGAATTGTAATACATTATTAATGGATTCGACCAAGGGTCTATTAACTCAACTTCCGGACTTCCATCTAAGTATGGGCCTTTCCATTCGCCTTGCAGTGACCTTTTTGGTAATGAGAAAAGATCAATAAGAGACCAAGGATACTCTCTTGCATAACTGCAGTATACTCTTATGTTTGAATGTATTACATACATTTTATGTTCGCATTGTTCTTTTGGTGTCAACTTTTTGGGCATGGAACCCCAGTACAAAAGAAGAAGGATCAAGATGAAGATTATCAGCGCTTTTCCAGCAATGTCAATGACAAAACCTAAAATTCTCTTGCCAACATTTTTTTTACTCATAAGGCATCAAATTATCATCCCCAATTTTTCCCCGGTAGTTCAATGGTGGCAGACCACCCCAGTTAGGGAATGGCAACGGAGGATTTGTTGAGGCGTATATTGCGTTTTCAATAGATGTTTTGGTTGCCTTTTCCCACATCTCTGCAATAACACCAAAGAATCTTTTGAAATACATACTTCCATAAAACATAGAAGATTCTCCATCCCATCCAAGCAAGCATTTTGTCTGAATTTTTGAAAACCAACCATCAATGAATTGTTCCTGGCAATTTTTGCAACAATTCATCACAAAGAGCTTCGATCGTTTAGTTTTATCATTGTACAGAGCAGCTAATTCACTACTATTAACAGTACTTTTGGGATTTTCGCCCTGGTCCCAATCCTCCTGTTTAGAAAACACTTCAAAATTGTTTCCATCTCCGTGGGAATTGATAAAGATCAGTTCATACTTATCCAAATTGTATGCGCTTATATCATTTTTTGTGAAGTTATCTTTCGTTGGCGTATAATTCACCTCTGCGCAATAAAAGGAATTAATATACTTCTCTGCTTCCAACACTTGCCCAAGAAGGTACATTGGGAGGTACATTGGGGACGCGTCTCGATATTCGATATTTGACCCATCCACTTCCTCCACCAAAATTTCCGGAAATCTTTAACAACACTGGAAATGGCATCACACCTGATGCTCGGGCCAGCGTTTACAAATGGCAGGCATGCTTTTCCAGATATAAACAAAGATTATCATTTCGCATCAATTCCGTCAAACATCAATTGACAATTATCGAGACGCGTCCCTGTCATCCCCCTCTGTCATCCCCCTCCTGTCATCCCCCTGTCATCCCCCCCTGTCATCCCTCCCAGATTTTTCCACAAAATCATTCAACTCCTGATGGATTTTCAGGTATGTCAGTAAGGTAATCACCATTGATTTTTAGATTATCTGGCCTTTCAAAAAGTTGTTTTAACATTCCATCTATGTAGGTCACTTCGGTTGACTCAAGTATTAGGAATGTCCGCAGATCATCGGATTCACCTAACATATCCAGACGGCCATTTTCTCCATACGAGAATAACACAAGCTTTCGAGGCATTTCTTTAGGAAAGTAAATAACAATAGGATTCCCCCACCCATCTTTGAGTATAGGACCATCTGACGATTGCACTAGTTGAGATAGTTTTTTGTTGCTTCCAGGCAGTTCCCCTTTTTGAATGTAATAGAGAACACACCATCTCTTGTATGACTCAAGGAGATGTTCAGTAATTTTTTTGGGGGATAGCGGTGGCGGGCAACCGATATTTTTCAACGATGCATATATGAACACATAAAAGCCCACGAGTAATAGAATTGAAACAAGTATTTTCCGGCCGATTTTTTTAGAGGTATCAATACGCCAGTAGAAAAATACAACTAATAAAACTGAAACAATGCTAAACATGTTCGCAACTATGGCACTAAATTAGTATTATCGCTAATCCCTTCAATCACCGGAGTTGCCCCAGTAATGCCAGTGCTGGTTTTTGCGTAATCAAATGCCTCCATTATAGTGGTTTCTCCTTTCCCGATAAAAGCATTCAGAATAAATTCAAAAAAATTGTCAAAGAAAACAACCATTTTTGCAGTCATAACTTTTCCTTTCCATCCAATTAGGCATCTGGTCTTAAACGCCCCCTTCCAGGCCTCGCTATCTACAGCTGTATTGCAGCCATTTAATATTACAAGAGTTGAAGAAAAAACCTTTTGAAGGGCTATAGCGAAAATATCGCTTTTAAAAATCGGTTCAGTAGGATTCTCTCCACTCAGCCAGTTTGTCTGGTCTTTATAGACAAGGAAATACTCCGAAGTTGCATGAGCATTGATATAGATAACATCATATTTACTTAAGTCGCAATACCATTTACTAGAAAAATGAAAAAAATCACTCATTGGCACATGATTGACAATAACATTATAGTAATTTGTCATAGTACGATTCGTTTTAACAATTGTCAAAAATGCTTTAGCCTCATTATACAAGGGGTCAATCCCAAAAAGTTTATCAAATAAATTTAGAGAAATATCTTTGTAAAGTTGAAAACAAGATATAAGGAGGCACGATTTTTTGCCTCTAACATTTATAACGGATTCCCGATTTCTGGTATCAGTGTACTTTAACTCAATCTCTCCCTTGTCAATTTGGTTATTTGGATTTACCTTTAAAACATCATAACTCGAATTGAACAGATTGATCGTTGTGCCTGGAAATTCCCAGTCAATTGGCACAATTCCCCCTGATAGAAAAACACCGGGCTTGACTTGGGCGCAAGTCACTTCGCGTGTGGCGTCTACGCTGCTGCTGATCAGTGCTTTGACTGTCTGCCTCCTTGCCCCTGGATCAACCACCTTGATGAACATCTTGGTGTTCTTGGTGATGTAATCCTCAGGATTCAAATCCTCGCAATCGCTTTTGTTGAACACCTGATTCGATGCTGCATACATTTCCACTCGCGTTTCATTCGTGCCATACCCCGGGCCCTTCCAGATCGGCACTTCCAATGAAATCACTTCGCCGGAATAGTACAGATCGAACTTCATCTTTTCCGTGCCCGGGACTGTCTGCTTGAATCTTTTAGCAATGATATCGCCCTCAGTAGACGGCAGCGGATACTTGACTTCAATGGTTGACTGACGATCCGCGGCAGCAAAAATCCTGCTGTTGATGTCGGTTTCTTCATACACGATCTCGGTTTCATGCGTATGTGCCGGTCCCCAGAAGCTCAACTTGATCTGGTCCGGATTTTCGATGGTGCAGGTCATTCCTTCGCTCCGGCTTTGACGAGAAAGCCAATGATATCATCATATTTCAACAATCTGGCGATTTTCAATGCTGTAAGCCCTTGGTTATCCCTAACGTTGATGTCAACACCTTTGGCAATCAGGGCTGCGCAAACATCTTTCAGATTCAGATATACGGCTTCCATGAGCAGGGTCCGTCCGCCAGGGCCGATGCAGCTGACATCTGCGCCCAGGCTGATCAATCGCAATGCAATCTGGGAGGCAAATTCGTTTAGGTGTTCCATTGATCCGGGGACTACTCTTCCTGTGCCATCGCAAAGTGCGAACAGAATATTCCTATGTATTCCCAAAAATGAAAAAGCTGCAGCAAAGTTTTTCCCGTTTGGAAGAAGTGTTTTGCGATACAAAGTCAATCCAGCAGTCGTACTTTTATTGTTCATCTCGCTATCGAAAAAAAGGAAAGAATCACTGCAACATCTGAGCGCATATTGAATGGCGCTATATCCAATACTATCCTTTGCCTGGACATTATCCCCTTTGTCCAGTAGAAAATTGGCAAAATCGGAAAATCCAAATCTTACTGCCAACATCAAAGAAGTTCTTCCTTGACTATCACGCTCATTAAGATCATATCCGCTGAGAACAAATTCGTATGCCTTTTTCAGTCCTGTCAGTTTCAGGCTGGGGGAAAGTTCCCATTCACTGATTGCAGCAACCAATGTCTGCGGTTCAGGTGGTATTGACCGGAACTTTAGCGGATTATGAAGTTTGCAGAGGCATTCCACACCTGATAAATGATTACGAATCATATATGTCGCCAAGAAAGGACAGCCCGGTCTGAAAGGAAATGTGCGCAGATTGCCGAGATTGTTACCGATTTTAAGATTCATAGCAAGACCGGAATGGAGAAAATAAAGATCATCAGGTAAACAGCCCAAATTATTCAGCCATCCATCAATGTATTGTGCCATTGATGAACGCTGTTCGCTGCACGTTATGAAGATATTTTGCCTCAAGCCCCAAGTCAATTCGCTATTCAGTAGTATTACAAGCACAATAATTATTAATAAAAACAAATAAATCAAAGCAGTTTTCATGGTACCTGTTGTAACAGATCTCCCCGATGATTAGGCTTCATGTATGGGAAACAGGACGAAGCGTAATCTTTTGCTTCCTTGATAGGAAGAGGTTTTTTTGTCGTCATGTAATTATTATGGAAAAAAGTAAAAAAGTTCAAATAATAAGTGACCGCATTATAAGGTACAACATATTCTGGCCACCCCAGAAGGCAATTCGTGTGAAATCCTTCTTTTTCAGTGGAACATGATTCAATCCAACTGTCGATAAATTTTTCGTTCCCTAACTTGCAACAATTAAGAATCACTATGGGTGAATCTTTTCCTGGATTGTCAGCAGCATACAAATCTTTTATATCATACGGGAACACCATTATTGATGTACTAATGTTAAGATATTGAGGCGCTTGCAGCGTTTCGAACCATGAACCGTAATCAATTACACCATCGCCATGGGCGGTAAGATAAATCATTTCATATTCTGCGGGTTTAATATGATTTTTCGTAGTATACATGAAATACGATTTATCAGCATTGAATATCACATCCAGAGCGTAAATATCTTGCATCAATTTGACGGTTTCTTCAAGCACATCATCCACCATTGTCGATCGTGCCGGTGACGAACCAAAATAGTGGATTATTGGGGGAGGACCAGAATATTCCGAAGTTTGTAAAGCACATACAATCAATGCCGGTTTTTTTACCGGTTTATAAGACTTCTGCTCTTTCCCGGCTGAGTCAATACAGGTAAGCGTAACCTCTTGTGAACCCAAGTCGCTGTCAGGGTTGACTCGACACGCATCACACTCATCGCCACGAAACACAAACTTTTCACCAACAGTGGAATCAGTTTTAACTACAATCAACGGATTCGAAAAGTAACAATTCCCGCTTTTAATCAATATGAAACGTCTGCGAAAACCACTTGAAATAAACTCCGCAGTAGTTGTTTGCTCTCTCAGGCCCGGGTCCACCACTTTAATGTACATCTTAGTGTTTTTCGTGGCATAATCTTCCGGGTTCAAATTCGCACAGTCCGCTTCATTGATTACTTGATTGGATGCCTCATACATATCCACTCTAGTTTCATCAGTGCCATATCCCGGCCCAAGCCAGATCGGCAGTTCAAGTGCTATTACTTCGCCTGAATATGAAAAATTGAACTTCAGCATGTTCTCCCCCGGGACACCGCGAGGAAAGCTGTTCGTCATGGCCGCGCTTCTGGTAACCGGTAATGGTGAGACGATTTCGATAGTGGTTTTTCTGTCCGGGGAGAAGAAAATCCGGCTGTCGGTTTCGGTTTCAGTATAGATCGTTTCAGTTTCATGGGTGTGGTTCATACCCCAGAATGAAAAGTTGAACTGGTCAACTTCATCAACAGTGTATGGCGTGGCGAATTGAACAGTCATTGGGGCTGGAGTAGTGACGGGAGGCGGCCAGCCGCGATGCGAACCGTCCCAGGGTTCATAAATAGGCGCGAACTTGATGCGCCTGCCATCTTCATTGACTAAGCAGATCGGCACCTGGTTATCCCCCTCGATCCAGATATACGGCTCCACAGCCTTGTTCCGTCCCTTGGCTCCATACGACCCGGCATCGACTTTGCACCTGGCAGTGATGATCGTATCCATGAAATCGCCGCTGCCGCCTTTGTATGTGGAGGTATTGCCCTCGAACGAGAAAGCATGTCCGTCAGCTTCGTTGCCGCTGCATGTCCACTGCCAGTCAGTGGCTGCTGCTGCGGGAACTGAGGCCAGGGTGTCGTTGGGATAAACAATGGATGCCGTGAAGGTTTTGCTTTCACCCTGGGCGATGGTGTCGATCATGGGGTCGATTTTGATGTACAATACCTGCTCAGCGCCTTTTTTCCCGGTGATTACCGATTCATCGTAATACCACGATTGCTCGTGATAAGTATCCACCACCCAGGCGAACATGCGGTGCGCTTCGCTGTATTGCTTCAGAGCTGTGAGCGTACGGCCCTGGCCCAGTCGTGAATCCAGCAGATACGATTGCAGACTGGTGTTGTTTTCCACGCCCCGGTACTTGTCAAGAGCCGTTTCACACTCTCCCTTGGCATACAGGCAGTCGCCGAGCCCGATATAGCTCGATCCCACGGCAGTGTACGCAAGATAATATGTGCTGCTGAGGTAATCCTGAAGTATGGCGCTGTAGCGCGCTATGGCCCGGTCATATTCGCCGAGGGCTTTTTCGATGCCTGCGCTCTCCACTCTGGCCACCATCGTGTAATGGGTATCAGCGTTAGGGAATGAAATAATCTTTGCATACTCAGTAAT
>JAQTRI010000133.1 GCA_028711905.1 Candidatus Wallbacteria bacterium
TTCATGGAAGCCGCAAGCACGCTGAACAGGCAGCAACAGGCTATGCTGGCCCCGCTGTTTGAAGAGCTCAAAGGCCTCTGATTTAAATCTCAGAACTTGTAAGTTTCAGAAGCTACATAGAGCCCGGGAATACGAAAACCCGGGCTCTTTATATTTCTAAAGGTCCAGCGGTAAATTTGCATTTTTGCTTGACAACTGAAAGTCGATTGTCGTAAAATTAAGCCTGCCCTGAGGGCGATTAGCTCAGTGGGAGAGCATCGGCCTTACAAGCCGGTGGTCACAGGTTCAAATCCTGTATCGCCCACCAGAAAAGAATGGACACTTTGCGGAGCGGTGGTGTAGCCCGGTTAGCACATCGGCCTGTCACGCCGAAGGTCGCGAGTTCAAATCTCGTCCGCTCCGCCATTCTTTTTATAAAGGTGCCGAGATAGCTCAGATGGTAGAGCAGTGGACTGAAAATCCACGTGTCGGTGGTTCGATTCCGCCTCTCGGCACCATAAATTCTGATGGCGGCATCGCCAAACTGGCAAGGCAAAGGACTGCAAATCCTTCAATCCCGGTTCGAGTCCGGGTGCCGCCTCCAGTCCTTTAATGAAAAAATTCATCGTATTTCTGTTCTTCTTCGCGGCCTTTGTATTCCTTGCTTTAAGCGCTATAGCGTTTGGCGCTGTGTATGGGGTATATCGTGCCATTGATCGCGAAATCCCTGATATCTCCATTGTTACATACCAGCCCCGTTTTAATTCCCAGATCTTTGATTGCAAGGGTCGCCTGATCACTGAACTCCACGGTGGGGAAAACAGATCCGAAAGGGTCAGGCTGAATGACATGGCGCAGGAACTGGTTAAAGGCGTTGTTGCTATTGAAGATGAGCGATTTTACCAGCACCACGGTATTGACCCACTCGGTATTCTTCGTGCTGTTTATGTGAATCACATAGCCAAGAGAACCTCCCAGGGAGGCTCCACTATTACCCAGCAGCTGGCGCGAAACGCTTTTCTCTCCACTGAGAGAACCATGCGCCGAAAGATCAGGGAAGCCATAGTGGCTTTCAAGATCGAGCAGCTGTTCACCAAGAGTGAAATTTTAGAATACTATCTGAATGAGATATATTTTGGTCCCCGAGCTTATGGCATTGCGTCTGCGGCAAGAGCTTACTTTAATAAAGTCCCTTCTGAACTCAACCTGCTGGAATCCGCGCTGCTCGCCGGCATTATCCGTAATCCGTCGTATTATTCTCCCTATCGGAATCCGACCAGGGCGTTGAATCGAGCCTCTGTTGTGCTGTCCAAAATGCTGGAACTGGGAATGATCACTCAGTCTCAGGTCGATGCGGCGAAAAAATTGCCTCTGATTCTGAATACTGAGAAGAACCCGGCAGTCGCAGCTCCTCATTTTATCTACGAATTCGTTCTGCCGTACCTGATGGAACAGTTTAGCGAAAGCAGGGTGCTCACAGATGGCCTGAAGATTTACACGACACTGGATCTGGATCTTCAACAGGCAGCTGATGCCGCTTTTTCCGGCGCTGAGATCTTCACTCAACTTCAGGACACAGGGGAAAACCGCATCGAGGGAGCGCTGGTGTGCTTAGATACCCGCACTTCGAAAATCAAAGCCATGGTCGGCGGGAAAAATTATTTCGACTCCAAGTTCAACCGTGCCACTTCCGCCAGGAGACAGCTTGGTTCGTCATTCAAACCCTTTGTATATCTTGCGGCATTCATTGAAGGATGTCCCCCGGGCGATATTGTAATGGACATTCCCAAACAGTATGAAATTCCGCAGATCAACCAGATCTGGCAGCCCAGGAATTACGAAAATAATTATCACGGACCAACTACATTGATCAATGCATTAGTCGGTTCTTACAACATCGCTACCATCGAGCTTTTGTGCAAAATCGGGTTCACCCGGGTGATAGAAACCGCGCAAGCCCTTGGCATGACAAGCAGGCTGGCCCCCACGCTGTCTTTAGCGCTCGGCGCATACGAAGCCACTCCACTGGAGCTGGCTGAGTGCTATGCTTCCTTAGCCAGGCTCGGTATCACGAGTTCATCCTTCGGAATTGAGAGGGTCGAGGACAAGGACGGCAACCTGATTCTGGCCAATGAATTCAAGGGGAAAGAAGCGGTTCCCCCGGGACCCTGCTATGTTCTGATTGACATCCTGAAAAAGGCCATGGTTCTCGGCACAGGCACAAGAGGCAAAATCAGTGCTCCGTCAGCAGGGAAAACCGGAACGACCGATGATTACACCAATGCCTGGTTCTGTGGTTTCACCCCTGATCTTACCTGCGTAACATACATCGGTTATGACACTCCCATTACCATGGGTGAGCAGAAATCAGGGGGGAGGGTTGCTGCCCCGATCTGGAAAGAATTCATGGAAAAGGCCCTGGTATCATATTCGAAGCAGGATTTCCCCGTTCCGAACGATATTGTGATGGTGAAAATCTGCAAAGATTCGGGCCTGCTCGCCACATCCAATTGTCAGACCACTATGGAACAGGCCTTTATCAAGGGGGCTGAGCCTTTGATCGGATGTAATTTTCATTCGCTGGAATCGACTTTTTACCGATACGAGGAAGATGAGAGCGGAATGCTGCAGCAGTCGAATTATCCGTCTTTCGAAGAGTATCAGGAGATGATGGAGCAGTCCGAAGGGTTTTAATAAAGTCTGAATTCATTTGCGATGCTTTCAGCCAGACTTTCGAGTGAAAAAGAAAAATGAACTGATTCGCTGATTTTTTTGCGCATTTCTTCGATGTCGCGACCTGCCATTTGATGTATTAAAGTAATCCTTTTTGCGAGTTCTTCCGGTTCGGCAGGACATACCGCCAGTTTTGCGAGTCCGTTATCTAATCCGAGCCAGTTTCCCGGCATCAGAACAGGAATCCCGCAGGAAGCTGCTTCGATAAGTGTTTTATTGGGGCCATAAGCCATCATGTCGACAAAAATTCGCGAATTGCTGTAATAATCGATAGTAGTACGATGAGGAACAGAGTCAACAAATTCGACAGAAGCGGCACATCCGGTACTAAGCTCATTTTTGAGTTCATTAAGATAGGAATCATCGTCCGCAGTTCTTGTACCTCCAACGATTTTCATGTGAAAGCTCTGACCCGATTCAGAAAGTAAATTTGCCGCATGAATGACTGGGAGGATATTTTTTATCCTGCTGATTCTACCGAGAACAAGAATCTCGAGACTCTCTGGAATGTTTTGTCTATAACTGAAAAAGTTACAATTGACACCGTGATTGACGATCCTGACTTTAGGATGAAAATAAGGGAAACCAATTGAATAAATCCTGCTGGACAACCTGACTGCAAGGTCAAGGACCGGTCCTGAAGCTAAACGGTGTGAGTACCACATCACGATCTTTTTTCCTGTGATTCGCGCGGGCCATGCCAAAACAGTGTAGATAGGACACATATGCCCGAAAACACCTCTGGAATTAAAAAGAAGCGGGATAAAGTGCCTGTAATAGTTGAAAAGATAATAAAGTCTGGACCTGTATTTTTCCTTTCCCAGACTGAATACCCGCACATTGCCGCTGAAGTTGTAGCTGCCGGCCTGCTGACAAATCACTGCCACAGGCATATGCCGGGCGATGTGCTCAATCCAGTCTATGGTAAAACCACCTACCGGGTCGCGGCTGTCAACTATTCTTGTAAGAAAAATTAAATGCCTGTCAGAGTTCATTGGCTTTCCTTTTATCAGAAAAATCCTTACAGATGAACCCTATTTCCCTGAAGCAGTGATTGAGCGCAGACTTGGTGAACCGGCCTTTGCTCAGAGCGCTCAGTTCTGCGAGGCTGGCATCAGGATGTTTCAGTCTCAATTCAGCGGCTTGACGAAGTCTGTCGGTAAGAGAAGACAGCCCAATTCTGTCTCTGATGAAAACAATGCACTGCATTTGGCTGTCAGCAGCCGAAACCACCTTTTTCAGGTTCCCTGTTTCACAGTTCACCAGCCGGTTGGCATTTTCGCGAAGGTCTTTCAGGATCAGGCGGTTTTCCAGTTCCATAATCGCGTTGTTCAATTGAAACCATGAGTAAAAGCACTCAAGGCATCTGCGTCCTCTTCCAACCAGCACCCACTGCTTTTCCAGTTGATAAAGGCGCAGGACGAGTTTCTTTTTCAAAGCGATCCTGGCAAGTTTTTTGAGTACCGCAGGGTCGTGATGAAAGATCTCAAGAAGATATTGCTTATCCGCTGTTACTGAACCGGATGAGATAAAGGCTGAAGCGAAAAAGGCCTTCCTGCAGCAATCTTGAGTAAGGCGCAAGCCGAGAAGCCGCATGATCAGATCCGAAGACAAAAGATCAGCGCTGAGGAAATAGGTTTTTTCTCGAAAAAGGGTTGTTTCCTGACGCCAGCTGATATTAATCGGTCCTGCCATGGATTTCAAAGCTGGTGTCACGAGCTTGAGCAGTGACGGGTTGGAACTTTTCAGCTCAAGCCTGACACTGTTCTGGAAAAACTGAAGCACTCCGATTGTTTTTAAAACGCTAAGAAGCATGGCCAATCGGCAGCAAGGCTTAAGCCCGATCTTGAGAAATCCTGTCAATTCCGACTTGACAGCAGAAGTGTCAGTCAGCCGGTTTGTTTGTGCCATGTCTTTCACAGGACCATTTCAGAAGACCTTCGAGCGAGTAATCGTAATATTCTGGGCATTCGATTTTTACATCAGGAACGATCAGGTTGTTGACTGAGGAGAGAGTTACTTTCTGATCCGGGTAGGAAACCCTGTGCAGGAAAGTTGCTGCAGTGAGTAGTTTGAGGTTTTCACTGCAGATAGCCCGGTCGTTTTCAAAGTAGTGGTTTTTGATACGAGGCATTTCACTGAAGACCGCAGGTTCGATCTCTCCGTTCAGGGTCAGAACCTGTGTGCCTGAAAGCATGAACAGGCCGGGATCTGTGAAAAGATCGAACTTGAGGTTTACGAAATCACCCAAAGTGGTGATATTGAAACGGCGCATGATTGTTTTTTCCTCTCTCAATATGGAGGAAGCCAGATTATATAGGGCGTTGTGATAGAGAAGCTCAAAGTAGCTGTATATCTCTTTCAGCTGTTCTTCATCTGGAAGGTTGTCTAAAGCCTGGCGGTCGAGCCTGACGAGATATGAGCGGGCTTCGTGATAATTTTCCCACTTTTCCAGAATCTTGACGATTCCTACATAGGCTTTAAGATATCGGGAGTCGATCTTCAGGGATTTCTTGAAAGACTCAAGGGCTTGTTGCCGGTCTTCCAGCTCGAGATAGGTCAACCCGGTGTGATAATATAGTGAAGCGCTGGTGATTCCCCTTTTTTCAGCACGAGCGAACCACTCTAAAGAGCGACTGTGATTTCCGATCGCGAAATAAATTTCACCGAGGCTCTCAAAATACTCCGGGATTTCAGGGGCAAGCATATGAGCCCTGTATACGAGGGAAAGGCCATATTGAGGCGAATCATTGCTTCTCACAAGGAGCAGCCCGAGATTATTCAGCGCTTGCGGGAAATCCGGCATCAGGCTAAGCGCTTTTTCATAGTTTTCGCGGGCTTTGGGAAGATTCTTCATTTTCTCATGACAGATCCCGATGTTGTTGTATAATTCGAATGAATCAGGGACCAGCGCCAGTGCCAGCTGAAAGTTGATCAGAGCGTCACTGTAATTTTTTTCCTGAAAATACTTTTTTCCCAGATTAAAATAGTTCTCAAGCAGGTCTAAGCCGAACAGCCTGGATAAAATGAAAAGAGTGAAAAAAAGACTAAGAGCGTTCCTTGATTTTATCAATCGCTTCTTCCGTTTTGTTGCGGATTTCACCGTTGGCGTGCTTGAGGAGAGGAATAATTTTATCAAGTGAACCGGAATTCCCGGTTTCTCCGATGATGTTTAACAGCTGCATCAGCACTTCATCCTTGACGCTGGAATCTGAAAGGCGGCTGTAAACAGCGGGCAGGCAGTGGTTTCCCATCTTAATCAGAGCTTCAGATGCGTTGCGCACAACGAACCAGTGGGAATCGTCAAGCGCGAGAACTGTTTCAACCGCAGCCCGGTTTTCTTTAAGTTCTCCGATTACATAGCAGGCCGAGGCGCGCATCCATTCATTATTGTCCGCGAGCATTTCCCTCAAAACTGCAAGGGATTTTTCCGGGGCGAATCTGGACATGGAACGCACAGCATTAGCCTTGATACGGTTATTGGGATCAGCAAGAAATGGTCCGACAAGTTCCGGCAGGGAAGCTCCTCCGAGCAAATCCAATGCCTCGATAGTGTTGGCCCTGACTCTGTCATCAGGATCATTCAGGTAAATGGCAAGAACAGGAAAGTATTCCATGCTGCCAAGCCTGCCGATTTCCTTGATGATGGTGGCGCGGACTCTGACATTTCCCTCGTCCTGCAGGAACTGCACGAGGAACTGCAGGCAGCTGCTGTCCGCTATTTTCCCCAGAGCTTCAATGACCTGGAGCCGGATCAGCGAATTAGGATCAGCGTAGCTGCGAATCAGGGCATCGACACTCTTGATGGACTTGATGTAACCCAGTGACTTGACAGCGATGTAGCGCACATTGTCGTTGTTGTCTTCAAGTGCGGAAACCAGAATGTCTTCAACCATTTCCGGGGGAAAGCCTTGAAGTTTCTGCAGCGCCAGAAAGCGGATCTCCCATTCCCTGGCACTGATCTGAGGTTTGATTTCATCGAGTTTCAACTGCATGGAATCCATATTTCCTCCAGGCGGACTGCATTCAATAGCTGATAAAGCTTTTGACTGGGGCTGCAAGTTTTTTTCTGCCCTCGAGAAAGGACAGTTCTATCAGGAAAAGGTGTGTGACAACAGAAGCAGATGCCATACTTACCAGCTTCTCCATGGCTGCCGCTGTTCCGCCTGTAGCCAGAAGATCGTCAATAAGAGCGACTCTCTGACCGGGTTTCAACGCGTCAGTGTGAATGCAGACAGTGTCCTGGCCGTATTCCAGGTCATAGGTGACACTGTGAGTCGCTGCGGGAAGTTTGCCGGGTTTGCGGACAGGAATAAAAGGCAGCTTAAGTGAATGAGCCAGAGGGGCACCAAAGATAAACCCGCGTGACTCGGCTGCAGCGATGGCCGAAACATTTAGCCCGGCGAGGGCATTGTGCATTTCCCGAATGATCTCGGCAAAGCAGTCAGGATTTAATAAAAGCGGAGTAATGTCCTTAAAAAGAATGCCTTTTTTCGGGAAGTCGGGAATGTCTCTGATCAGCGCTGTCCAATTTTCCATGAAACGGCCTCCTGTTTCAGAAATGTGTCTGGCTGAGATCCTTGATTTTCAGCTGAATCACCGGTTCGTCGTGATAATTGTTCAAAGACAGATGATAAGCGATATCGATATTCTGATGACCGGGGTTGAGGGATGAGAAATGGTCGGCAAGATTGAATCCGATACAGCCGAATGTTTTTGAGGAGCTGTTGACCTTGAGTTTCAGATGTCGCTGATTGCTGCCGACAAGACCGGCGTCGATCAGGCGGACATCTCTGGTGATAAAGAGAGGCTGTGGATTTCCCATTCCAAATGGCGCAAGAATGTCGATCTGACTGATCAGATCATGTGAAATGTCGGAAAAGTCCAGTTCTCTGTCAATGGACAAAACGGGGTCCGGGAGATTTTCGCCGAGATTACGGGTAATCAGGGTCTGGAACTTTTCAATAAATCTTGAGATGTTTTCGTTTTTTATGGTGAATCCCGCAGCCATTTCATGACCGCCGAATTTCTCCAGCAGTTCCGAACATTCGGCAAGCTCCCTGTGCAGCGCGAAACCGGTGATTGAACGGGCAGAGGCCCTGCCTGTACCGGACTCAACTGAAATCAGGATTACGGGTCGATAGTATTTTTCTTTCAGCTTGGATGTGACGATACCTATGACTCCGGCGTGCCAGCGGTCGGAATGAAGAACGAGTCCGGAATATTCATCAAGGTGACATTCGCGGATTTGAGATTCAGCCTCTTCCATGATACCGGCCTCGATCTGCTGCCGCTTGCGGTTGATCTCGTCAAGCTTTTTAGCGAGGAATGCCGCCTCTTCCTTGTCTTCTGTGGTAAGCAGCCTGACAGCTAAGCGCGGGTCGTCGATTCGGCCGCAGGCGTTTATGCGAGGCGCCAAAACAAATGCGACATCACTGGATTCGATTTCATCGGCCGAAACTCCGGCAACTCTGATCAGGGCATTCAGGCCGAGATTATCGGATTTTCTCATTTTTTTCAGACCATAGCGGGCAATGATACGATTTTCGCCGACAAGAGGGACAATATCCGCGATCGTTCCAAGTGCGACTATGTCCAGGTTGCTGTAAATGAAGTGATCTGAAAAATCGAAATCATAGAGCAGGCGCTGGAACAGCTTAAAGGCAACGCCGACTCCAGCTAAGGATTTGAACGGATAAGTTTCCCCGGGTTTTTTCGGATTAATGACAGCGGCAGCGGGCGGAAGTTCAGCTATCGGTTCATGATGATCAGTAATGATGACATCAATCCCGAGTGAATTTGCGCGCCTGACTTCCTCGATATTGCTGATGCCGCAGTCGACTGTGATGATAAGCTTGTAGCCCTCGGAACTGATTCTGTCGAGGCTTTCGAAATTGAGTCCATAACCCATAAACTGACGGTCTGGAATGAAATAGTCAACTCGTTTGCCGAGTTTGAGAAAAAAATTATACAAAAGGGCGATGGATGTAATTCCGTCAACATCGTAATCACCGTAAATCAGGATCTTCTCGTTATCAGCCACGGCTTTTTTGATGCGGCAGACCGCTTCTGAAACACCGGACAATTCTTGAGGGGAATACA
>JAQTRI010000134.1:0-7009 GCA_028711905.1 Candidatus Wallbacteria bacterium
CCTGTGAGAATGGCTGTCCCTGCCGTCACGCCTTCTGTGCGCTCAGTGACATCACGCATCACGACTACCGGCTTGCCGAGTGATGGGGCCTCTTCCTGGATGCCGCCGGAATCCGTCAGTACCAGACAGCTTCTCTGCATTAGTGTCACTAAGTAAGGGTAGTCAAGGGGCTGATCCAGAAAAATATTGGGCATGCCAGTAAGAATTTCATGCACCGGTTTCTGCACATTGGGATTGAGATGTACCGGGTAGACAAAGTTGCAGTCAGGAAACTCTTCGGCTAAAGCGCGGATCGCCCGGCAGATGCTCATGAAGCCCTGACCGAAGCTTTCCCTCCTGTGGCCTGTGATAAGCACAAGTCGGTCCGGTCCGGAATACAATCTTCGGATTGACAGGTTGTCGAAACGCTCAATAATGGTTTTTTTCAATCCGGGGTTGTGTTCCAGCCTGGACAGGGCCAGATGCAGGGCGTCAATAACTGTGTTTCCCACCACAAAAACATTTTTTTTGATATTCTCAGCCGCCAGATTTTCCGCGGCTTTGTCAGTCGGAGCGAAGTGCCATGTGCTCAGGTGCCCTGCCAGTACGCGGTTGGCCTCTTCCGGAAAAGGTGAGCGCATGTCGAAGCTGCGCAGCCCGGCTTCCAGGTGCGCGACCGGGATCTGGAGATAAAAGGCCGCCAGTGCAGCGGCAAAAACAGTAGTGGTGTCCCCCTGCACGAAAACGAGGTCAGGCTTTTCCCGCTCGAGCACTCCTTTGATGCCTGTCAGAGCTCCGGATGTGAGGGAGAAAAGGTCCTGGCCGGGCCTCATCAGGTCCAGGTCATGGTGTGGCGCGATGCCGAAAAAGTTCAGCACCTGGTCCAGCATCTGCCTGTGCTGTGCTGTGACTGCGATACGGGTGTCAAATCCCGGTTCAGCTTGACAGGCCTTGATCAGAGGGGCGAATTTGATGGCCTCAGGCCTGGTGCCGAAAACAAACAATATCTTTTTCATGAATTCTCCGGAATACAGAGAGAATAATGTTGAATGTTGAATGTTGAATGTTGAATTGAAGACACTGGAAATGTGCTTCTGTCATTCAAAATTAAAAATTCACAATTCAAAATTATTTCTCCCTTAGCGCAGGGTGGCTGTTTTCATTAATTCCCGTTGGTATGGCGTTTCTGATGCTGTACACCAGGTCTATCGTGGGGCGGACATCCGGGATGCCGAATCCCTGTCCGGCTAAAATGTGCTTGTAGCTTTCAGTGTGCAGGTCTGTGAATCCCCCGGAAAATTCGATTTCCTGGCCGTCCATGGTAATCGAGCGATAAGTGGTCTGCTTGCCGGGTACAGCGGGAAAGGGCAGGTCCGAACGGTCGATGGATAGAAGCCATCGCACCCGGGCGCGCGAAAGTTCCAGATATCCTGCGGCTTTTTTTTCATTGGCCAGGTGCACTTCAGATTTAAGAACCGGGCCAAAGAGCCAGAGCAGCATGTCGTAAAAATGCACGCCGATATTAGTGGCCAGGCCTCCGGATTTGGCGGCTTCTCCCTTCCAGGAATACAGGTACCAGTTACCGCGCGAGGTGATGTAGGTGAGCACGATTTCCGGCTTGGCAGTGCTGCCGCCGGCAAAGGTTGATGATAGAGACTTTTTCAGCTCAATGATCGATGGATGCAGCCTGAGCTGCAGTATGGTGTTGATCCTGCGGCCTGACTCTCCCTCGATCTCGGAAAGAGCGTCCAGGTTCCAGGGGTTGAGGACTAAAGGCTTTTCACAGATGGCGTCAGCCCCGATTCTAAGCGCAAAGCGGATATGGGCATCATGCAGGTAATTGGGGGAGCAGATGGAAACATAGTGGACGCGGGATTCCTCCCCTTTGCGCTTGAGCTTTTCCAGGTGCCGGTCAAAGCGCTCGAATTCCCTGAAATAGCTGACATTCTCAAAATGACTGTCCAGAATACCGACAGAATCGTGAGGGTCAGTGGCGGCAACTAAATTGTGGCCGGTTTCACTGATAGCCTTCATGTGGCGCGGGGCAATGTACCCGGCGGCCCCGATCAGCGCGAAATTTTTCGTTTTCATGTCTTCTCCGCCAGAATCCGGATTATCTTCTCTGCAGCGTGTCCATCGCCGAACACATGGAGGTCAGGCTTGAACGAGCGGCCTTCCAAAGCGCTGTATGCTGCCATGATCGTGTCCGGGTCCGACCCGGACAGTACATTGTATCCCATGTCCACCAGTTCGGTCCACTCTGTCTCATGCCTCAGAGTGACACAGGGCCTGCCTGAGAAAAACGCTTCTTTCTGCAGGCCGCCGCTGTCTGTCATGACCAGCGAACAGTGGTTGAGCAGCCAGAGCATCTCTAAGTAGCCGACAGGGTCGATAACCTCGACCCCGGGCAGGGACAGGCCGGATGATGTGAGAACTGACCTGGTGCGGGGATGCAGCGGCAGCACTACAGGGGTGGTGAGTGCGATGCGACTCAGGGCTTCGGCGATTCCGGACAGGGTTTCAGAAGAGGCGGTGTTTTCCTGGCGGTGCAGTGTGGATAAGACAAAGCCTTCGGCAGAGCTGATCCGTGGCTTTACGGCCAGAGGCGCGAACCTGAGGACAGAATCGAACATGACATCCCCGGTCAGTTCGATCCTGCAGCCGAAAGACTCGAATCCTTCGCTCTTGAGATTGGAAAGAGCGGTTGCAGTCGGGCAGAAAAGATGCGAGCTGACGCGGTCAGCCATGATGCGGTTGATCTCTTCCGGCATACGCATGTTGCGGCTGCGCAATCCAGCCTCGACATGGGCGACCGGGATGTGCAGCTTGGCTGCCGCCAGAGCGCCGGCTAAGGTGGAATTGGTGTCTCCGTAAACAAGTACTGTGTCCGGTTTTTCGACAGTCAGCACTTTTTCGATCTCTTCCAGCATCCTGCCGGTCATGGCGCCGTGGGAGAGGCTGTGGATATTCAGATTGTAATCTGGGGCCGGGATGCCCATCTGACTGAAAAAGATGTCTGACATGGCATGATCAAAGTGCTGTCCCGTGTGTACGATGACCTCGGTCATTCCCGGATGGGCGGCAATGGCCGCGCTGACAGGTGAAGCCTTGATGAACTGGGGCCGGGCTCCGATGATGGTGACGATTTTCATAAAGTGATCCTGAAACTTATTGAGCTTTTACCTAGCAAAAGAAGCCCCTGCATCAGATAAAATCGCTCAATCATGCATGCTCCTTTTGACAGTTAAAGATCATTATTGACTGTAAAGGTCAATAACTGCTGTCGAATTCCTGTACTTTCTGCGCCGGTCATTCGGTCGGCACATCCAGTGCCTCCCTCATTCTTTCTTGTCTGCGAACGCCTCAGACATCCGTTCTTCGGCGTGATTCTGCTTCTTTCAAAGATTTTTGCAACGCCTACGAGCGCCGTCGCAGTAAGTTCAGGAACTCGACCGGTCATTTTTCAGCTTCTCCCAATACCATAATACGCAAACCCCATGTCTTTGAGAATGTTCGGGAAATACTGATTACGGCCGTCAAAGATCACCGGCTGTTTCAGCAGTTCCATGATCCGGTTGAAGTCCGGATTGCGGAACTGTTTCCACTCAGTCATCAGCACTAGGGCGTCAGCGCCTTTGAGGGCTTTATACTGTTCGTCCACTAAGCTGACCTGCTTGAATCTGGCTCCCAGGGTATCCCTGAGAGCGGCACACCCGGTCTCCATTGCCACTGGGTCGAAGCAGCGCACCTTCGCTCCTGCCTTTGTCAGGTCGTCGATCAGCACCAGAGAAGCCGCTTCGCGCATGTCATCCGTGCCCGGCTTGAAAGACAGGCCCCAGACAGCGAAGGTTTTACCCCTGACGCTCTTGAAATGGGAAGCGATCTTGGAGAACACGACTTTTTTCTGGCGCTTGTTGACCTCTTCCACGCATTTGAGCAATGCTGTGTCAAAGCCTTTGGAGTCACCCTGACAGATGAGTGACTGCACATCCTTGGGAAAGCAGCTGCCGCCATAGCCTGCACCAGGATAAATGAAATAAGGACCGATGCGGGTGTCGGAACCGATGCCGCGGCGCACCATCTCAATGTCTGCTCCGAGCCGCTCGCACAGATTGGCGATCTCGTTGATAAAGGAGATTTTGGTGGCCAGCATGCAGTTGGCGGCGTACTTGGTCATTTCCGCGGATTTGATATCCATGACCATGATGCGGTCAGAGGCCATGTTGAACGGGTGATACAGCACGCGCATCAGTTCGCCGACCCTGGGGTTATCGCAACCGATGATGATGCGGTCCGGCCGCTGAAAATCATTGAGAGCATCCCCTTCTTTCAGGAATTCGGGATTGGACACCACATCGAACTCGATATTGCGCTTGCGCTTTTTCAGTTCATCCAGCACAGTGGATTTAACCTGATCGGCTGTGCCTACAGGCACAGTGGATTTGTCGATGATAATGCGGTAATCGGGCATTGTTTTTCCGATGTCAGAGGCCACTTTGAACACTGCGCTCAGGTCTGATGAGCCGTCATCCATTGGGGGCGTACCGACAGCCACGAACAGCATCAGGCATTCTTTGACTGCTTCGGCTATGTCTGTTGTGAAGATCAGGCGGCCTTCCTTGAAATTATGAATCACGAGCTTGTCTAAGCCAGGTTCATAAATAGGGAGCACGCCTTTTTTCAGGTTCTGGATCTTTTTTTTGTCGATGTCTACGCACCAGACTGTATTGCCGACCTCGGCAAAGCAGGCGGCGGTAACGAGACCAACATAACCGGTGCCAATGACTGCGATTTTATACATTCAATCCTCCTTGTGGGTCATAGTAAGTAACGGGTAACAGGTAACGGGTAACGGGTAACAGGTAATAGGTGATGGGTAAAGAAATACCAATTACTGTTTTAATCCAATTGGAATTCCTCTCTCCATTTTGCTGAATCTTCAAATGCCGGCTGTTCCTTTTTGCAGAACAGGAAATCTCCCATTACCAGATAGTCCATTTCAGTGCGCATGAAGCAGCGGTAAGCATCGTCAGGCGTGCAGACAATGGGCTCACCCCTGACATTAAAGCTGGTATTGACTATCACGCCATATCCGGTGAGTTGCCTGAAGGAGTTGATCAGCTGCCAGTAACGCGGGTTGGTTGCGCGCGACACGCTCTGTACGCGGGCTGAATAGTCCAAGTGCGTTACTGCCTGGATGTCTGAACGAAGGTGATAGAGCCTGTCGAACAGGGGCATGGAATGATATCCCTCAGGCAGTTTAAGGCGCCGGGATTCCTGCACCGGGGCGACTAAAAGCATGTACGGGGACGGACGGTCGAGGTCAAAGAATTCGCTGATGCACTCTTCCATCACAGAAGGGGCGAAAGGCCTGAAACCCTCGCGGAATTTGATTTTGAGATTGAGTTTTTTCTGCATGTCCTCTCTGCGCGGGTCGCCAAGTATGCTGCGGTTGCCCAAAGCCCGGGGACCGTATTCCATGCGGCCCTGGAACCAGCCGACCACTATGCCGTCAGCCAGCAATCCTGCCGTATCAGCGCAGAGGGCTGAAAAGTCGGGGTATTCTTTGAAAGGGGCTGAGTGTTTTCCGGCGCAGGAGCGGATGGCTGAATGGCCGAATTCCGGGCCTAAGTATGCGCCACGCATGGAATCAGGCGCTTGCGGGATGCGGTCACATCCTGAGTGTATATGCCATGCTGCGTATGCTGCGCCCAGAGCCCCGCCTGCGTCACCGGCAGCGGGCTGAATCCAGATGTCCTCGAACATGAGGCTCTTGAGCAGTTTCCCGTTGGCCACACAGTTGAGAGCAACACCTCCGGCCAAGCACAGGTTGCGACTGCCTGTAAGAGTTCTGGCGGTCTGGGCTAAGCGCGTGACGATCTCCTCAGTCACCTGCTGGCAGGCCAGAGCCATATTCGTGTATTCCTGGGAAAGATCAGCCTCTGATTTTCTGCGCTTCAGGCTGAACAGCCTGGCCCATTTTTTGTCATGACACATGGTCAGGCCTGTGGCAAAATCGAAGTATTCCATGTTCAGCAGAAAAGATCCGTCATCGCGCAGGTCCAGCAGTTCATCGAGTATGAGCTTTTTAAAACGCTTAGTCTGCTCACATCCCGGATCGCCGTACGGGGCTAACCCCATCAGCTTGTATTCGCCGCTGTTGACCTTGAAACCGCAGTAATATGTAAAAGCCGAGTACAGAAGGCCCAGAGAGTGCGGGAAGCGCAGTTCGCGCAGCACAGAGATGTTTTTGCCCTGTCCGTGGCAGATGGTGGTGGTGGCCCACTCGCCGACACCGTCTAAGGTCAGGATGGCGGCTTCCTCAAACGGGGAAGGGTAAAAAGCACTCGCCGCATGAGAAAGGTGGTGCTCAGGAAAGAGGAATTTCCCTTTGAACGATCCGATTTTCGCAAACTCTTCAGCTAAAGTGCGCTTCATAAAGAGCTTTTCTTTGATCCACACCGGAATTGCCGGGATAAAGCTCGAAAGACCCCGCGGAGCGAACCCGTGGTAGGTCTCGAGCAGGCGTTCGAATTTCAAAAACGGCTTGTCATAAAAGGCGATGATATTGACATCCGACAGTTTCAGCCCGGATTCACTCAAGACATAACGCACAGCCTGCTCAGGGAAATCAGGCGTGTGTTTTTTCCGGGTAAAGCGCTCTTCCTGGGCGGCAGCCACAATGCGGCCGTCAACAAGGAGCGCGGCGGCGGAATCGTGGTAAAAGGCGGAGATGCCGAGGATGATTGGAGAATTTTGAAGGTTGAATTTTAAATTTTTAATGGGTTTAGATTCAGGCATGATTTGTTCACAATTCAACATTTAAAATTAAGCATTCAAAATTTTTCTTCAAACGGTTTTTCCTCAAAAAATCGTATAAATAAACGGCGCAACCGCACTGCCGCTGGTGAACACCACCAGAACCCCGAACAGCAGCAGAACCAGCAGAATCGGCAGCAGCCAGAATTTCTTGCGTACTTTTAAAAATTCCCAGAAATCTTTGAGAAAATCCATGGGGTCTCCTTGGGGG
>JAQTRI010000134.1:7109-8700 GCA_028711905.1 Candidatus Wallbacteria bacterium
GCTGGTGAACACCACCAGAACCCCGAACAGCAGCAGAACCAGCAGAATCGGCAGCAGCCAGAATTTCTTGCGTACTTTTAAAAATTCCCAGAAATCTTTGAGAAAATCCATGGGGTCTCCTTGGGGGAGGTAATGGGTAACGGGTAATAGGTGATGGGTAAAAAAATTAGCCCCCGGGCACTCATTACCAATTACCTATTACCTGTTACTGTCTTCAAAACGGCTTCTCCAGATCCTTTTCCGTATACAAATGGTCCCTGCTTACGAACACTGATCCCTGGCTGTTTTTTTTGAACCCTTTCAATGACATCAGGTCCTCGCCCAGCAGTCTGCGCAACGCACCGATCGGGGTCACAACCAGGAAAAAAACTAAGCCCAGCACCAGTTTCGACATGACTGTACCCAGAACATTGGACAGTGTCAGCCAGGCAAAAGCGAATGGCTTGAAAACCGCAGGGCAGATCATGTCCAGAAGCAGTATGACTGCGGCTGCGGAAAAACAGCGGCCGTCCCATGTGTGACCCAGGATCATCAGGATCAGGCACAGAGCCATGCCTGAATCGCGGCACTGGTCCTTGGTGATTTTTTTCGGGATCATGTTCATGGGGGAATTATAACATGGTGGATACAAAATGTTGAATCATAAATCGTAAGGGCACGTTGCAACGTGCCCCTACCGAACGGGGAACCCCTGGCGATTGCCTGGTATGCGGACGGATACATGGGTCCGCCCCTACAGGGTTATCGCCTGCCGTAATCGTCTTCGAATCGTTCAATGTCATCTTCTTCCAGATAATCTCCCACCTGTACCTCTACGAATTGCATATCCACATTACCCGGGTTTTCCACCCGGTGAATGGCCAGTACAGGCAGAAAAACGCTCTGGTTGACGGTTAAGGGAATGCGTTCTGAGTCCTTAGTGACGATGGCCTCGCCATTGACCACTGTCCAGTGTTCGGACCGTCTTTTGTGGCGCTGCAGGGACAGTCTTTTGCCCGGATAGACAGTTATGCGCTTGACCTTGTGCCCGGGCTTTTCATCGAGCACAGTGTAATAACCCCAGGGCCGGTAGACTGTGCAATGGACCATGGTCTCTGACCGGCCTTCCTTTTTCAGGATTTCGTAGATTTTTTTCACTTCCTGGGTATCGGAAAGCGGACAGACTAAGGTGGCGTCATCTGAATCGATCACTGCCATTCCCGACAGATTGATGCCTGTGACCAAGCGGCCTGAGCTGTGGAAAAAGGAGTTGCTGCAGCCAATGTGGCTGACTGTACCGGATACCAGGTTGCCCTGGCCATCAAGGCGGTCGGAAAGCTCATGAATGGCGGAAAAATCCCCGATGTCGTTCCAGGAGAAGTCAGCTGGGATCACGCTGATGCGGCGGCTTTTTTCCATGACCGCGTAATCGATGGATATGCTCTCTACCTTATTATATGCGTCAGTCACCTGAGCGGGGTCGTCAGGATCAACTGCTGAAAGCAGGGCAAATGCTTCAGGCATCAGTTCACGGCATTCATTCAAAAATTCCCGGATCGTGAAAAAGAACATGCCTGCGTTCCAGAAGTAATCGCCGGATGCGACAAACGAT
>JAQTRI010000135.1 GCA_028711905.1 Candidatus Wallbacteria bacterium
GATGATATGCTCCGATCCAGCGCTGAACTCGCGCGATTTTTATGCAGCACTTATGATATTCCGATACGGTTCGGCAGTCCGGGCATACTCGGTCACAGCAATATGCCGGGCTGCTCGGACAAGAACTGCCCCGGCAATTTTCCCTGGGAAAGGTTCTGGTCCTATCTGACAGGAAAGGACAGGCTTGATATCACACCCTTGGAGTATGTTGAACCTCTGGCAGTTGCGACTGTAATCAAGGGTAAGGCTTTTCTTCGCCAAAAGGGCTCCCCTGACTCTGATGTGCTTCAAGAGCTGTTGTTCGGGGATAAAATTGTGCTGACAGGCCAGTACAAAGAGTGGTATACAGGCAGAATTGAAGGGAGCGATTCCGAAGGGTTCATTCTTGATTCAGATGTATGGTTTCCAAGATTGACTCCAGGTGCCGCCACACCCGTGAGGCAGTAAAATGAATTCCGCTGAGATGGCATGACTATGAAGAACACATTGATATCCATCATTATTATTATGCTGGCGCTGCAGATGGAAGGCTGCCGGAAGGGGCGCACCAGGTCAACTGTAAATGCTCAGCAGCTCGCGGTATTAGTCCCTGACAAGGCTCTCCCGGTCAAGATGGGGGATACTCAGAACAGGGTGACAGCCTCAAGGGGGGAGCCGGCAGTAAAACACACGATATTTATCTCATCCAAACCTTATCTTGTATGGATTTATCAAGGCCGGTCCGCAAGCCCTCCGCCTGAAGATTATTTCTGCATGCCGATGGAAGAAGCTATACTTCCTGCTGCAGGTTTGACAATGCCTGACGATCTGAAGGAGCGGAAGAGATACTCAGAGTTCGACCCGCAGTCAAGAACACAGCGCGCCAGAACTTATCTGCTTGCAGATACTTATATTTTTTTTACGCTCCATGCCGGCCACGCAAAGGTTTTATCCGAATTCCGTGAAGACCGCTATACTCTCATTACAGTCGATGCATCGGATTGGGACCGGAGTTCTCTCTGCCAGATGCTGATAGACGAACACCTTGATCTGCGCCTGAAAGCTCTTCTTCGCGATGTTACCGGGTCAGGCGATCACCCGTGAAGGTGATTGAACTGGGACTTTCTGGCTGTTAAGATGATTTCCGGGGGTTTCAGAATCATATGATGTACCGTGGTATCCCTGCTTCACGGGGCATGAGCATGGGCAGAGCTGTTATTCACCAGTTCTCTGATCCCGCTGCTTTCGAGCGCACACATGACTTGAGCATGTCCATCTCAGCGGAGAAGAACAGGATCGTCAAAGCGGTTGGTGCGGTCTGCTCAGAACTGGACATGATTTGCGAAAGCCTGGAAAAAAGCATGGAGCAGAAATTCATCGATATTTTCCGTACGCAGAAGATGATTCTCAACGATCCTAACATACATTGCGAAATGAATAAAGAGCTGGAATCCGGAAAAAGCAGGGCTGAAGACGCGGTTAGAACGGTTTTTTTGCGCTGGGAGGCCCTTTTTCGATCGCTGGATCGCTCTGTTATTCAGGATCGGGCTGATGACATTGTGGATGCGTCCCGCCGGTTGATGACTCACCTGCTCGGAAAAAAGGAATGCACTCTTCCCTTCTGTGATGATGCCTGTATCCTCATTACTCGTGAGTTGCTTCCTTCCGAAGTTGTCCTGATTCATGAAAGGCATTTTGCCGGGGTAGTGCTTTCCAGCGGCAGTCCCGACTCACACGCAGCCATTATCATGCGTGAACTGGGTATACCATGTGTAGTCAAGGCTCTGCCCAGCGCCCAAGAAGTCCCTGCCGATTGCCTTGTGCTGCTTGATGCAGTTAATGGACAGGTGCTCGTTGATCCCACCATTATCGAAAAGGAGCAGTTCCAAAGAAGCTGCGAGCGTTTTTCGACTTTGCGTAAAAATTGTCGTGAGGCCAGGAAACTGCCTTCAGTTACCCGTTGCGGAATTGAAGTATCTGTTTTTTCCAACATCAGCGGACTTGGTGAAGCTGCGACAGCCCTCGAAAACGGGGCCTGCGGCATCGGATTGCTGCGCATCGAAAACCTTTTTCTCGCCAGGCATTCAGTTCCTGGAGATGAGGAACTTTATAATCTCATCAGAGACTGTATCGCCCCTTTCGCCGGCCGGGAGATTGTACTGCGTCTGCTGGACCTGGGCGGGGATAAAAACATCGCTTATCTCAACATTACCCAGGAAGAAAATCCCTTTCTAGGGAGGAGAGGTATCAGACTGCTCCTTGCAAGGCTGGACCTGTTGAGGCAGCAGTTGCGGGTTTTTTTGCGTGTGAACAAGGAGATTCCCATCAGAATCATGATTCCCATGGTTACTTTTGCCGATGAGGTAAAGACTGTGCGGGATTTGCTGCAGGAAGTTGCTTTAGAGGAAGGCTGCTCAGGCATCCCTCCACTTGGCGCAATGGTTGAAACACCTGCTGCAGCGCTGGCCATGAACACACTGCTTCCAATGTGCGATTTTTTCAGTGTCGGAACAAATGACCTGATCCAGTATACTCTGGCAGCTGGACGGACCAATTCTTCGGTCACTGATTTACGCCGCCGTCATCATCCTGCCCTATGGAGGCTTCTGCGTACCATCTGCTCTGAAGCAGGGGGGAAGTCGGTTACACTGTGCGGTGAACTGGCAGCTGATCCTGACGCCCTTCCAATGGTTTTAAAATGCGGTATTCGCAGTTTAAGCATGGCCTCTCCGATGATTCCAGAGATCAAGGAAAGGATCAGGGGTCTGGAAATTTGAAAGACAAACTGCGCAAATGGATTGCGATTTTCCTGAGCATTTATCTGCTGGCTTATCTGGCCGATGCGCTGCTCTCTCTAACCGATGCATTCCTGACGCTGTTTTTTCAGAACGGATTTCTTACTCTGTTCCGTATACTGCTGGCTTTGGCCGTAATGGTGGCTTCTTTTGCGGTGTATTTCATGATGTTCCTTACACCCATGATACCAAAGACAGTTTTTCTGCCCCCTGCGGCCTTTATCTGTTTCGGTTTTCTGCTGTTCATACCCCTGTATCTGAAACTGGGCTCTGGAAACTCTGTGATGCTTGCTCCGACCATTGTCCAGTTCACGCTTTCACTGCTTTCGCTTTATCTGATGCGAAACCGCCAGAAAGGGATTTTCTTCCCGGTCAGAGCCGGGTTTCTTTCCGATCGTTTTTTCAGTCTGCGTAATACAGTTGGATTCAGTGCATTCAATCTTTTTATCGTGCTTCCATCACTGGCACTTTACTTGGTTGTATGCGTAAACATGGCAGTGCGCGGGGCGACGGCCGGATTCGTTGGACTTGGTCTTCACGGTCTCAATGTCGCTGAGCGCAGTTACCTTATGAACACCGCAGAAGTTCGCCTTTCCGGTATGGTGCACATCGGACAGACCGATTTTTACCGTGAACTGGAAGCCTCGTTTCCAGAAGGCCATACCCTGGTGCTCATGGAGGGAGTTACTGACCATAAAAATCTCATCAAATTTCCACTGGATTACCGTATAGCAGCCAACGCGCTGGGGCTTGGGTCCCAGTCAGAGGACTTTGTCCTTGATCCTGAACGATATGTAGTTGAAAACTGCGATCTTGATGTGGAAGAATTTTCGCAAAAAACGATTGATTTGATCAACATGATCGCCAGATTCATGAATGAAGGATTGACGGATAAAGGAATGATTGCTCAAATGGCGAGACTGAACAGTGATGCTTCCCTGTTCGAATCTTTCATGTCTGACGCTCTGGAAAAGCGCAACCAGCACCTGTTAAAGGCCATCTCTGAAAAAGCCACTGCCTATGACAGGATAATCGTTCCCTGGGGAGCGTTGCACTTAGCCGGCATTGAAAAGGGACTCAAAGGCATGGGATATTCACAGAAAAGCGAGAAGGTGCGAACCATAATACCGTACAGGGCATTGTGGTCCAGGTTGAGCAGTTTCAGATTCAGAAAAGCAGTAAAACCCGAGAAAACTCATGATACCGGCGAGCAGAATTCCTCAGAAATCGATAGCTCCCATTTTGAATCTGCAGGCGGTAGCTGATATATTATCGCCATGTTCAAAATTGAGGACTGGCTTTTTTATGGGATACTGGCTTTTCTGACCTGGGGTTTGTGGGGTTTTTTTCCGAAACTCGCCACCAGGCACTTAGATCAGAACAGCATTATCATCTGGGAGATCGTCGGATCTCTGGCACTGGGTCTGTATGTTATGCATACCATCAATTACCGGCCTGTGTTCCATAAAGCCGGAGTGATCTATTCAATTATCACCGGCATTTCCGGGATGCTGGGAATGTATTTTTTTCTTCGTGCCATGCGCTCAGGCGGCAAAGCCTCTGTGCTGGTGACCATGACCGCGCTTTATCCTATTGTGTCGATCCTGCTGGCAGTATTGATCCTGAAGGAAAAGCTGACCCTGGCGCAGATCGCAGGCATGTTTTTTGCGCTGATCGCAGTAGTGCTGTTTACATTGTAGATTATTGAGCTTTCAGGCCATAATGTATAGCGCATTATCTGGAATCTCCTTAGAAGCAAGAGATAAACTGAACATTATGGACCAAAAGATCATTAACATGACTGACATGACAGACAAGGCATCCGCATCCAGCTCTCAAACTATGAAATTCGGCACTTTGGGCGGCGTACTTCGTCCTGTTGCGCCTTCACCCGTTACCGGGAAAACGATTTAGAGACGAAAGGGCATAACATGAGCAATAACAAAATCGGTCTTCCCCCTGGTTCAATGGTTTATGTCGGTGCAAAAAGCGGCGGTCCGTCCGAGATCCAGGTTTACGAGTATAGCGAGGAAAGGATTTCCAGTAGAATAATTCCAAGTGAAGACATTGCCGGACTTCCGGAAAAAGATTGTAATTGCTGGTTGAACATCTGGGGTGTACATGACATAGAAGCAGTAAAGGCTGCTGGAAACAAGTACAAAGTCGACCCCTTCATACTGGAAGATATACTTAATACAGCTCAGCGGCCAAAAATAGAGATCAGTGATGATTCCATCTTTGTTGTAATGAAGATGATCCGCTCAGGGGAAGAACGGCATGTAATAGAGCAGTGCAGTTTTTATCTTACAGGCAACACACTGATCACTTTCCAGGAAGAAAAAGGCGATGTGTTCGAAAGCATCAGAAAAAGACTTGAAAATCAGGCTGGTCTGATACGGAAAAATGGGCCGGATTTTCTTATGTATGCCATGATCGATATCCTCGTTGATCAATATTACCCTGTGATTCAGCAGCTGAGCGACAGGCTTGACGCGCTGGAAGAAGAAATCTTTGCCAGCACCAGAACCGGTATGCTGGATGAGATACAGATGTTGAGAAGGGAAATGATTTTTCTGAAAAAAAATCTCTGGCCTGTCAAAGAGATTGTGGCATCTCTCACGCGGGAGGATGGGAAACTGATCTCTATCCAGACGCGAAAACACTTGAGGGATGTGCATGATCACACACTGAATCTGATAGACGATCTGGAAATGCTGCGCGATCTTTTGTCCGGGGTACATGATTCGTTCATGACAGTAGCCGGCAATCGCATGAACGAGGCAATGAAGGTACTGACCATTATTTCCACGATTTTCATCCCGCTGTCTTTCCTGGCGGGAGTGTATGGCATGAATTTCGAGTATATGCCTGAGCTTTCCTGCAGATTCGGGTATCCTATACTCCTGATCACTATGATTTTTGTTGTTTCAGGAATGCTGCTTTTTTTCCGCAGAAAAAAATGGATATGATGTTCATCTTTCTTGCGCTTCGAGGATCAGGGCTTCTTTCCTGTTCTTTCCGAGCCGTTTGATGTTACACTCCCGCTTCATGGCCTCCCCCTGCGTCGGCAGTTTTTCTAAGTACACAAGTTCAACCGGTAATCTGCAGCGGGTGTATTTAGCGCCTTTGCCGGAATTGTGAGCTGCAATGCGGATCTCCGGATCAAGTGCGATGCCGGTATAGAGCGTGCCGTCATTGCAGCGGACAATGTACAGGAACCAGGGTCTGGTCTTTTTTTTTCGCATATGTAAATGCATGATATCAGATCCGCTCCGCTTTTTTGTATTTCACAAACAGCGCTCCGGTGGTAGACTGTAGACCGGAGGTTCTGATGCACATCCTCGGCATCTGCGGTTCCATGAGAAAAGACCGGCACACGAACTTGCTGCTGCAGCGCGTAATCGATGGGGTGAGCAGTAGAATCGATGATTGCACTTCAGAAATCATTCAGTTGGCGGATTTGAATGTTGGTCCCTGCCGGGTGGTGTGCAAAAATTATTGCAAGACGCATCCATACCAGTGCTGCATGCCTGACGATGCCATGAAGGTTCTTGATAGAATCGCTTCAGCCAATGCTCTTGTTATGGGTGCCCCGCTGTATTTCCGCGGACCGCCCGCAGGATTCCAGGCACTGATCGAACGCCTGATCGCAGTCTTCTTCGCGTTGGAAGAGGAAGGAGCGCGACGGAACGAGGATCGTTTCAAAGGAAAACCATGCGGTCTGGTGGGTGTGGCCGAATACTCGAACCCGCTTTCTGTGCTGGAGTATCTCCACGATTTCGCCTGCCTTCTGGGTCTGCATACTGTGAAGGTGTCTCGTCTTCCATATCTGGGTGTGGCCGGGCAGGGCGATGTGACAAAGGATATGGTGTTCAATCCTCTTGAGCGGTGCGATGAGCTGGCTCTCGGGTTGCGCGCGGAATTACAGCGCGGAGTTCTTGATGGTATGCGCATGAAGATTGATCCGCAGAAAAAAAACCGGCAGCCATAAAAGCCGCCGGTTTCATTGTCGCAGAAAGAAGTTTCAGGTCACTTCAGTGTATTAACCTCTGCTGTGATCTCTTTCAATGCCTTGATCAGGTACCTGTCGCTGTAATTCTGATCCTTCAATTCTTCGAAGTGCTCATTGGACTGCTTGACGATCTTGCGCACTTCGGCTGCGCGCGAACCATTCAGCTCCCCGGAAAAATAATTGATGGAAATCTGCAGCAATTCACGGAAGTCGCTGAAAGCGTCCTTTGGATTCGGCCGCGTCAGGGTCCATTCATGGAACTTCCAGAAATCGCCGATCCTTGAGAGTTCGCTCTTTTTCTCGAACACCTTGTAAGCTTCAAGCCGCAGCCATATATACTTGCCGGCAGCCCATTCGTCGAGCATGGCCTGGGCCTGGGGGTAGAACATGGTGGTGACGATGTCTAAAGCCTCGTTACTGGCGTCGAACACCTTGCTGCAGGATCTGACATCTTCGATTCTGACAATCCCGAGATTTTTCTTGAAATCCTCCCAGTCCGGTCCTGGCTTGTAGTTGCGGAAAAAGGTGACTGCAGCCCTGAAGTCCTGCACTAAGTCGTCGTCATCAATGCCGATCAGGTTGTAAAAGTGCCAGAGGAATTCCTCGGCTGCGCCAAAGCTGTTTTTGAGCTTCAGGATGTCGCGGCTGTTGTAACGCAGATAGATTTCCATCGTACCGAGGTTCTGACGGGCGAAATCAACAACCGGCGGGAACTTGTCGCACAGAATAGGAATGACTTTTTTGACAGTGTCATTATCCGGTCCGTAGTGTTTCAGTATTTCGAGCAGTGTTCTGGCAGATTGTTCATCGAGCTTTCCGGTCTTTTCATAAAGTTTGAGTACGACCTCATTGATGAAGGACGAAGAGGTTCCGCTCTTGTTGCCGAAACCGAACTTGTCCACGAACTCCTGCAGAAGCGGCACATCGTTCGGGTATTTCTCGACCAGCCGCTCATACGGGTAGCGCGACCAGCCGGAATTGTGCTCGTACTTCCACCTGCCTTCATCGAGCAGGCGCTCCCTTTCGATCTGTTCGAAGCTGATCTTCGGCAGCTCCATCTGTCTCTGTTCGAGCAGGGCCCTGGCTTCGTCGAACTTCTGCTCGGTTATCAGTTTCTGGACTTCGAACTTGACCACTTTTCTGACTGCGTCAATGGTCAGCTCGCTGCCAGGGTACTTCTGATAGCCTTCGTCAGCCCGGTTCAGTGCCAGATCCAGCTTACCCTCGGCTATGGCTGTATCCACTGCTTTGACATGCTTCTTCGGATGGTCGGCCAGCAGGAAATAACCGGCTGCCAGACCGATGATGAAAGCTCCGATAATCAGGGGCTTCTTTGATGAGGAACGCCCGCCGGAGACAGCTTCGCTGGTTTTGATTCTGGTGATCAATTCCTGGAAATCCACGGAATTCCGGTCCTGAATCACTTTATAGACCTTGATCGGCTCCGGAAGACCTTTGAGAATGCGCATTCCGACCTCTGAGGTCGGGACCTCAGCCTTGTTCATGGCCAGGTATACGGATTCAGTAAAGTAAATCTCATTGGCCTCAGTGATGCCTTCCAGCCTGGATGCGATGTTGACTGCTTCGCCGAAAACATCTCCTTCTTTGAGTTCGACCTCACCAGTATTGATCGAAACCCGGACAAAGATCCGGTCTTCCTCGTTCTTGCCTTTGTTGTGGTCCCAGAGAGCTTCCTGCATCATCAATCCGCACAGAACAGCGTTGGTGGGGGATTCGAAGGTTACGAGCAGGGCATCGCCAATGGTTTTAATCAGTTTCCCATTGAATTTTTTCACAAT
>JAQTRI010000136.1 GCA_028711905.1 Candidatus Wallbacteria bacterium
TGCAAATATCGGTCAGAAAGGAGATTTTCTTTTACTGAACATTCAGTTTTGTTTAGGGTAGCCCGGCCCTTTTTTAGGGGGCCTGGCTACCTACGGAGATTTTACAGTAACCCTGCCTGTGGATAATTGCCATGGAAAATTCAAGTATGGGGAAATTTTCAACACTGGGTTGGTCTTCTGGTGCAGCCAACAGGCCTTTTTCCGGGCATATGAAAAAATGGCATCTGCATTGCTTATGTGAAGGGTGAAGAAAGTCATTATCATGAATACTTTGAGGACGGAATGATGAAGAAAAAGTACAAGAATCTCCGGCAGATCGACCTGGAAAAGATACTGGAACTGAAATCCGCGGAGCTTTCAAAGATTTGCGCTGATTATCAGGCATGGCTTGAGAACACGGAGAACACAGACAAGCTGACCCGGGAGATTCTGGCCGAGGTTTCATTGCCTGAGGAAATTACCCGTGAAGAAGCCTCAACATGGCTGGCAGGGATATTCAAGGGAATAGGCGCAGGCATACAGCCGGAAGCTGTACTTCACGAAGCAGTGGAAAACGCTGTTAACACTGATGATCCGGACGCTGCTTTAGAGTTGGAACTGGCTTCCTGGAAAGATATCGAAGGCACAATGAAAAAACAGGTTTCACAGCTTCTCGGTTATACAATCCAGCAGTCTCTGCCTGTGATGAAAGAAAGGCGCGAACGCGAAAGGCTGGAGAAGGAAGTAGAAAATTACCGAAAACAGGCTGAAGAATATCTGGAATTATCCCGCGTGCTGAAACGGGATTACGCCAGGATGAAAGAGCGCCTGGAAAAGGAAAAAGCCGACATTGTTTGTAAAGCCAACAGGGAACTCATTTGCAAGCTGCTGGAAGTGCTTGATGGTCTTGATGAAGCAGTAAGCGCTCTTGCGGAGGACGAATCCCGTGAGCAGAACCAGTGTGTACACTGTCGGGGTGTGGGAATGGTGTACCAGAAGTTTCTCAACCTGCTGAACTCCCATCATGTATCAGAGATGCAGTGTCTGAACACACAGTTCGATCCGGTTTTTCACGAGGCTCTGTGCCAGGATCTTGAGAGTTCTGCAGCAGTCAACACGATAACCGGCGTTTTTCGGAAAGGATATATGATGGGGGGGGAGGTCCTGCGCTCTTCCCTTGTCAAAGTGGCTGTCGGTACCACCCTGCAGGACGGGGTAACAGACCCCCCGGGTACCAGCGAAGATAATTCAAAAACCTGAAGGAGGTTAATATGGGAAAAATTATCGGCATCGATCTTGGAACAACTAATTCCTGCATGGCTTACATGGAAGGCGGAGAGGTGCATGTAGTCTCCAATGTCGAGGGCGGCAGAACCACACCTTCGATAGTGGCCATTTCCAAAAGCAGCGAACGCTTAGTCGGTGTAGTGGCCAAAAAGCAGTCTGTGCTTAATCCGGAACGCACAGTGCGTTCTATCAAGCGCAACATGGGAGACAATGATTACAAGGTAGAAATCGACGGCCACGGTTATACTCCTCAGGAAATCTCGGCCATGATTCTGCAGAAACTTAAAAGTGACGCCGAGGATTTTCTGGGTGAAAAGATCACCAAGGCCGTGATTACGGTTCCGGCTTATTTCAACGATGCCCAGCGCAAAGCAACCAGAGACGCGGGTAAAATCGCCGGGTTGGAAGTTCTCAGGATCATCAATGAACCAACGGCTGCTTCATTGTCGTATGGGCTGGATAAGAAGAAAGACCACAAGATCCTTGTATACGATCTTGGTGGAGGCACTTTTGATGTATCAGTCCTGGAAGTAGGGGATGGTGTTTTTGAGGTCAAGTCGACTTCAGGAGATACCCGCCTGGGAGGGGACGATTTTGATCAGCGTATTATTGACTGGCTGGCGTCTGAGTTCAAGAAAGAACACGGGATTGACCTGCGAAATGATCCCAAGGCTATGCAGAGGCTCAAGGACGAAGCCGAAAAAGCCAAGATCGAGCTGTCTACGGTTATGGAAGCCATGATCAATCTGCCCTATATTACGGCTGACGCTAACGGCCCCAAGCACCTGGAGGTTAAAATCAGTCGGGCGAAACTGGAAAACCTGGTCGGTGATCTGATTGAAAAGACCAAGGAACCTTTGCGCAAAGCGCTTGCTGATGCCGGATTATCTCCTGAGAACATCGATGAAGTGATATTAGTCGGTGGACAGACGAGAATGCCGGCTATCCAGAAACTGGTTAAGGAGTATTTTAACAAAGAACCCAACAAAAACATCAATCCTGACGAGTGTGTGGCTATTGGAGCCGCGATTCAAGGGGCGGTGCTGGCTGGTGAAGTCAAGGATATTCTTCTGCTGGATGTAACGCCCCTTTCGCTGGGTATTGAGACTCTGGGTGGAGTGTTTACCAAGATCATCGAACGAAATACAACGATTCCCTGCAAAAAGAGCCAGATATTCTCTACTGCCGATGAGAATCAGCCTTCTGTCACGGTTCATGTCCTGCAGGGCGAACGAGAGATGGCCTCCGGCAACAAGACCCTGGGAAAATTCGATTTAGTGGGTATTCCTCCAGCGCCGCGCGGCATTCCTCAGATAGAAGTGACTTTTGACATTGACGCCAATGGTATTGTGCATGTATCCGCCAAAGATCTTGGTACAGGCAAGGAGCAGAAGATCCGCATCGAGGTTTCGGACGGGCTCAGCGAAGAAGAGATCAAGCGAATGGTCAAGGATGCTGAATCCAATTCAGAGGAAGACAAGAAGCGGCGCGAACTGGTGGAAACGCGCAACCAGGCTGATACGCTTGTGTATACGACTGAAAAATCCATGAAGGAATTCGGGGATAAGCTGCCTGGTGAGGAAAAACAGAAGCTCGAGCAGGCACTGGAAGCTCTGAAATCCTGCCTTAATTCCGAAGACAGGCAGATGATCAAGACCAGAATGGAAGAACTGGCCCAGGCCGGGCACAAACTGGCTGAATTGATTTATTCCAAGGCCGGTGCGCAACAGCAGCAGACTGAACCGGGAGAAGCCGGTACCGGCGGTGAGCCAGGCCAGGATGGAGGCAAGGAAAAGGTTGTTGACGCAGAGTTTGAATCCGTAGACGACAAGAAGTAATCTCTATGTTGCGGGGGGGGCTTTCATGGGCCCCCCCGATAGAGTTGAAGCAAGGTGGTAGATGTGTCCAAGCGAGATTATTATGAAACTCTTGGCGTGACGAAAAACGCTTCTGCTGATGAAATCAAGAAGGTGTACCGTAACCTGGCGCGTAAGTTTCATCCTGATGTCAATCCTAACAACAAAGAGGCTGAAGAACGGTTCAAGGAAGTCAATGAAGCGTATGAAGTCCTTTCTGACACGAAAAAACGCGAACAGTACGATAAATTTGGTTTCGCAGGGGTTAACCCTGGCCAATATGGCGGTGCAGGCGGATTCAACGGCAATTTCAGCTTTGATGATATCTTTGAAGGGTTTGGTTTTGGCGATGTGTTCGGTGATATTTTCGGATCCGGCAGAGGCAGGCAGAAAGCCTCCCGCAGGGGCAGAGATCTGCGCTATGATCTTGAGTTTACCCTTGAGGACGCTTATTACGGAAAGGAAATGGTGATTTCCGTTCCCAGGCTTGCGGCGTGTGCCAAATGCCATGGGACCGGAGCAGAGCCAGGGTCCTCGCCGAAAGTGTGCCCGCAATGCAACGGTAAGGGTAAGGTGCTTCATTCACAAGGAATTTTCAGTATCAGCACAGCATGCCCGATGTGCCACGGCAGAGGACAGGTGGTGGAAAAGCCATGCAATGCATGCAAGGGTGAGGGAGTTGAAAAAAAGATTACTCAACTCAAAGTTAAAATTCCCAGGGGGGCTGAAGATGGTATGCGCCTGAAACTAAGCGGGGAAGGGGAAGCTGCACCTGGAGGAGGGTCCTCTGGTGACCTCTATCTTGTGCTGCATGAAAAGGAGCATTCCCTTTTTAAGCGCGAAGGAGCTGACCTGATTGCTGAGGTGCCGATCTCTTTTACCACAGCGGCTCTCGGGGGTACAGTACAGGTTCCGACAGTGAAAGATCAGGTGAAAATGTCCGTTCCGGCAGCCACTCAGAACGGTAAGCTCTTTCGCCTTAAGGCCAAGGGTATGCCTTCTCTTGACGGATATCAGAACGGAGATATTTATATTCGCGTATCGATCGAAGTCCCGTCCAACCTTAGCGCTAAGCAGAAAACCCTTCTTGAGGAGTTCGAAAAAGAGACAACCGACAGCAATGCCCCCCAGCAGAAAAGTTTTGCTGAAAAACTGAAGGGTTTTTTTAAATAGTTTCGGCCTGCTGATTTTAAATTTGGTACCTGGTCTTTTTTTTGTGGGGTATTGGGATTATAATTGATTGCGCAATTTCCGGGAGAGGATCAGTTGTGTTCGGAAAGGCTGCAATTTTTTGTATAGTTTTTCTGTTTTCCATTTCGGCAAGTGCTGAACCGGAATTCATGAGTCTTTCCCTTGATTTCTTCCTGCACAGGGATTCTGAACAGTCTTTTCAGGGTGAAAGCATTTTCCCGCAAAAATTCAGTGAAATGCAGGTGCCTGAAACTCCGGAATGGAAAAAGACCGTTGAACGGATTGTTTTTCAAGGGACTATCCGTGAATCGCGTGATCGTTTTTTTGTGATGGAAGGCATTTTACCTGCTGCGGGAGGGTCGTTCAAATCTCCTGCCAGGGATAACATTCATGTGGTGGACTCAGTTGTGTTTTTGAAGGATTACAACTTCAGGGTCATCTTTGTCGGTAGTGATATCGACTGGTCTGTTGGTGTTGCAGGCCAGGACAGGAAGAACGAACACTGGAAAACCTGGGAAAATGAAAGCTATCTGAGCATTGGTGGAGACTACAATATTCGCACTCACCAGAAAATCCGGAGTTCTGTCAGTTCCAGAATCTCCAATACAGATCGTGAATTGCAGTTTTTTACTTCGATGGATATCGATTTCTGAAAAAGGTAGGAAAAGGCATGAAAATCACTGAAGTTCGAGTCCGTCCTGTCAGGAGAGAGGGTAAGCTGAAAGCAGTTGTCTCAATCACAATCGATGATGTTTTTGTTATTCACAACCTGAAGATCATTGATGGGAAAAAAGGTCTTTTTCTGGCAATGCCGTCGCGAAAAATGAGTAACGGAAAATTTCAGGATATGGCGCATCCTATTTTTACGGAAACCCGTGAGGAAATTCAGGCCACAGTTCTTGAAAAATACAACCGCATGCTCGAAGAAGGCCTTCCTGATGACGATGGATTAGAGGAATAAGCGGGTCACGGATAGATTCTGTTCCAGGAATGCTTCTTGGATTGGGGTGTAGCCAAGCGGTAAGGCACAGGACTTTGACTCCTGCATTCGGTGGTTCGAACCCACCCACCCCAGCCAGACAATCATCATTTCACCTTTGGATTGCTTCACCTGTCTTGAATTCCGATTTTGAAAGGAGAAAAAGAAGTGCAGGCGATAATACTGGCTGCAGGCAGATCGACCAGAATGAAGAGCAGTTTCAGCAAACTGACTTTTCCACTATTGGGGAAAAGGGTGCTGGATTATGTTTGTCAGGCCGTTGATAATGTTGATAGTCATGACAATATAGTTGTTCTGGGGCTTCACAACAAAGATATTGAACTTGAGTCAGGATTCAACCGTGTGCTTCAGGAAATTCCCGCAGGAACCGGGGATGCTGTGATCAAGGCCTTCGATTCGGGCAAGGTTACAGGAGAAGCGATACTGATCACCCCTGGAGATGTTCCGATGATTACAGCTGCAGAACTGGGCGGGCTTAAGGACTTTTTCCTGAATTGCGCTTGTGATGTGGCGGTAATGACTATGGCTCCTGAGAATCCTTCCGGTTACGGGAGAATCGTCAGAAATGCCTCAGGAGAGGTTGAGCGTATTGTCGAGGAGAAGGACGCGGGTCCGGAAGAAAAAATGATCAGTGAGGTCAATTCCGGAATCTATCTTGTCAAGCGTTCAGTACTGGAAAAACTGGTGGCCGGACTTTCCAAGAACAATGCCCAGGCAGAGTTCTATTTAACCGATATCGTCGGGTGTGGCCGCCGGATGGGATTCGCTGTCAAGGCCTGGTGCTGTCCGGATGCAGGTAATCTCGACGGAGTAAACACCCCGGCGGAGATGGCCAGAGCTTTGTCTGTTCTCAGAAGACGGAAAAACATCAGCCTGGCACTCAGCGGAGTAGTGATTATGGATATGGACCAGGTATTTGTGGACTGGGATGTCGAGGTTGGGCCAGGTTCAGTGATTTATGCCGGAACAGTGATTCGCGGTAAATGCCTGATCGGCAAAGAGAATCGCCTTGGTCCCTATACGGAAATTTCAGACACTGTGATGGGAAATGGAAATACAGCCTCATTCAGCGTGATAGAAAGCAGTGTGATTGCCGACAGCTGTCAGGTTGGTCCCTTTGCCCATCTCAGGTCCGGGACAGTACTGGACTGCGGGTGCAAGGTGGGAAACTTTGTAGAAACCAAGAAAAGTCATCTCTGTGAAGGAGTCAAGGCTTCCCACCTGACATATCTCGGTGACGCCCAGGTCGGGAGTGGAACCAATATCGGGGCAGGTACCATCACCTGCAATTACGATGGGGTTAACAAGCATGTCACTTTGATCGGCGAGGGGTCTTTCATTGGCAGCAATTCCTCTTTAGTGGCGCCGGTAAAGATCGGTAATCACGCTTATGTTGCTGCCGGGTCAGTCATTACCAAAGAAGTGCCTGACCAGGCTCTGGGAATTGGACGCGGGCGGCAGACCAACATTTTGGGATGGGCCGCAGGCAAGGGAAAACACAAAAACGATCACAGCTTGCCGGGCCTGCCTGATGCGTGATAAAATGCCTGCTGAGCGGATTTCGAAGGAGTTCATACAAGTGGAGTATCATATGAAAGCGTTTGCTGTTGCGCTGCTCTTGCTCATGATGACAATCAACCTTCCCCTGCGTGCGCTTGACGCCTCATACCGCAAAAGGGTGGAGGCTGAAAACGAGGTGGAGAAGATTCGTCGCATTGATTGCCCGCGGGAATTCCAGCCACTGCTTCTGGAAATCGAAAATCTTTTAAGTAGAGGAATTTTTTATTACAAGCTCGAACACAAAGAAACCGCGATTTCCTTTTTTGAGCAGGTGCTGGAAAAAGTGGAGATTTTCAGGCAGACACTAAGGCTCGATCCGTATCATCAGAAAGTGATGGTGATTTTTGATGAACGAAAATTGCGTATGGCAGCCATGGAAGAAAACGAATTCAATGTATTTTTTCCAGACGGCTGGTCCTCAACAGTGGCTGCATTCGATGAGGCAGGCAGAAGCATCGGCAAAAGCGACAGTGCCATTGATGGATACGAGTACAAAGTAGCACGGCGCAGGGATCGTTACGCCAAAATTGTCGGACTCCTTGATGAAGTGGACCGGCTGCTGGCCATTTACGAAGAAAAAGTCGGTCTTTTCCATGAGATCGGAGAACTGGAAAAAAGCATCAAGGCTGAGCTCGATGCTTACAATGCTACTCGTGATATCGCGCGAAAACCGAAAGAACTATTCTCTGTCCGGAAAAAAATGCAGGATCTGACAGCGCGCAGGGATGTTTTTTTGATGAAAGCTAAAGAATCAATTTATTATGTCGGAGTCGAGGAACTCAAGCTCCTGAAATACGATTTCTGCGACCTGTCCGGTGATTTTGCAAGGCTGCGTGTTGATCTGCACCGGCCTGTTTACGAAGAACGCGCCGGGGATAAAATGGCGCAGGCGATTCTTACTGACGACAGTTTCCAGCTTTTTTTTCCGGATGATTATCAGGTGTTCTACCTGAATTATCAGCGGTACAGGAAGTGGAAAAGCAATTCATACAGCCCGCAGGACATTGAAATGACGGAAACTTATCTGGAGCGGGCTCTGCAGGTGGAAAGAAAATATCTGGAGTTTACTCAGCACCGGGGCAGGGAGAAAAAGCTCTCAGACTGGCTGTCCGAGATCGGTCGGGATAAATATTATACTGAGCGGAATCAGAAAAGCTTTTACTTCTTCGGCGCGAAAAACGCGCTCAAAGACGCTGTGGAAGCCAGAAAATCAGGAAACTACCGAAAGTATCTGGAGGCCTTGAACAATGGCGAGCGTTGCCGCGAAAAGTTTTAGTTCTGGTATCTCAAAATCTGCGGCCTGTGCCGCTGGGATCCTGCTTTTTTTTATGCTTGCCGGTTCAGCTTTGTGCGACACGGTTTTTCTTAAAAGTGGACTGGCACACCACGGTAAAGTTAGGGAAATGACCGATGACACGATTTTATTTACTTCCAACGATGGGGAAAAGATCAAGATCCGGGTCGACAAGGCCGAAAGCATAGTTTTTTCGGAATTCGAGACCGGAATTGTGGAGGGTATTTACCGCAATTTCAAGTTTGATGTCGCTTTTGCCATGCCCGCCGATTTTTGGCATGTCAAGGAGGGAGACCTCAAGGATGGCTGGCTGATGACTCTTTCCAAGCGTAAGGAGATCAGGGA